>NZ_JAOQJJ010000001.1:287647-500713 GCF_025567135.1 Bacteroides cellulolyticus | reverse complement strand
TTTCCCAAGTGGAGTCAGCGAGTATGTGTTCGGAGCATAATAAATCACGAAATACTGCCCCAGGTATAGAATCAGGTCACCAGGTTGTGTGGTAATCCTTTCGTTGCATTGCGGCAGGGTAGTTCCTATAGGACCCACTTTCTCCATTCCGGCATAGTCATTCATATTTATGGTTAGAGGCCCTTCTTTGAGCAGATTTACTAAAGCTCTTGTTGATACGTTGTCTTTTAGTGTGGCTGTAAGTGTTGTTCCGTTAACTGAGATTTTAATTGTTGAGTTGCTCATATTTTCTTCATTGTTATTCTGGTTATCGTTGTTTGTATTTTCTTCGTCTTGGTTGTTGTTCCCATTTGAAATTTCAGTTTCTGAATTATTGCCGGATAGTATTTCCGGTTCCGGACTGCACGCCATTGCAAACATGGAGTAGATGAAAATAAAAAAGAGTAATCTTGCTTTTCCCATAATCATAGTCTTTATCTTTTTATACTGATACAAAGGTATTGACTTTGCGATTAAGGTTTGATATACAGATTACTGATGATTGTACCAGAATTACGGTTTCTCTTTTGTTTACATTTAATCATTTAGTATCTTTGTAATATTATGGAAATACGAAAGATAGAAACAAATAAGAAGAAATATTTAGATTTGCTGTTATTGGCTGATGAACAGGAGTCGATGATTGACCGCTATTTGGAAAGAGGCGATATGTTTGTAATACTTAATACAAATTTAGAACCTGTTTCCTCCGCAGTCGTGACAGATGAAGGTGATAGTGTATGTGAACTTAAAAGTTTGGCAGTTTCTCCACAATATCAACGAAAAGGTTACGGAAAGCAAATGGTAGATTTCTTATGTAAACGTTATGCAGACAAATTCAAATATATGATAGTCGGTACAGGAGAGAGTGCAGAAACTATGTCTTTTTATAAGAAGTGTGGGTTCAAGTATTCTCATATTGTCCCTGATTTCTTTACTGCCAATTATGATCATCCAATTGTAGAAAATGGGATAACATTAAAGGATATGGTATATTTCAGAAAAGAATTGTCTGTATAAAAGTCTGATATTGATGAACAGGGAAATTCTTTTCTAATTAATATTGCATAGAAGTTCATAAAACTTTCTTCATCTTGTAGTTCGACAACTTCAAGCGATTTGCCTGTTGTTTTTGCTCACATTCCACAACATATCCTTTGTGTTCAAAGAATAGACGTGCAGTTTTGCTTACATCTGATGTAATCTCTTTTACTTCATATTGTCTTGCTATCTTTTCAACTTCATAAAGAAGCTGAGTTGCTATACCTTTACCTTGCCAATCCTTATGTACAAACATGGAATGCATATAACCGTTCTTGTTCATAGAAGAAAATCCAATCAGGTAGTTTTGTTCGGCGAATGCTCCTACATATTGATTAGAAGACAGAAGTTCTTTCCAGTGTTCTATGTCGTCACCGCATGAAGCCCAGTCTTCCACTTCCTCCGTTGTATAGTCTTTAATATTGATGTTTAATACTGTGGAATGGAATAGGTTCTGCATATCATGGATGTCTTTTTCTTCAAGTGGGCGAATTTTATAGTTTATTTGTTTATTCATGGTTTTACTTTTTATTATAATCATCTTTGGTGAGTAATGTAAAATGTTCGGTACGTTCGTCACCTAAAGGAGAAATCTTTCCTTCTTCTGTATGGTGATATTTGAAACCGCATTTATCCATAACTCTGCGTGATTTCGTATTTCCGTCATAATATCCGCACCATACTCTTTTTGTATCAAGTTCATCAAAACAACGTTTCAGAAGACGGTTTACCGCTTCTGGTATTAGTCCTTGTCCCCAGTAGGGAACACCAATCCAATAACCTATTTCTGCATCACCTTCTTTCATATCCGCACTATGTACGCCGTTACCGAACATAATGCCTACACTGCCTATAGGTTCGTTTGTTTCTTTCAATACTACAGCGTATGTTTCAGGAGCAGATAAGATGTTTCGTATTACATCTTTGCTGTTTTCAACAGATGTATGTGGTGGCCATCCTGCAATAGGTCCAATAGCAGGATCTTTGGCATATTTATAAAGTGCTTCAGCATCTGCTTCAATCCACGGACGGAGAATAAGTCTTTGAGTTTCCATGAAATATTTTGTCATATATTTTTCTTATTTAAAAAGATATATTATTGATTCTCATTATTTTTGAGTTTGACAGACTCAATAAATTCATCCCTGCCTTTGCAGCTGAATACATATTTCTTACTGTTCGTACGGATGAGTACTAATTCGTTCAGATTAGTTGCATACATAGTATAGCTGCCTAACTTAGGATTTTTGAATTTTCCTAGATATCCAAATAGACCACCGCTACCGAATACTCTAATTGAAAAAGCTGTTTCTGAGTTTGGTATGGCTTTTATTGCTATAATATCCTTTATAGGTATATTAATAGCGCCAAACAGTCTGTGTAAAATTATTTTATCATTTCCAATAGTTAACCGTATCGGCATATAGCCTAATCCACCTATAATAGTAGCTATAAAAACAACTATGAGCGTGTATTTGAGCCAAAGCATTGATGACGGAAAATCGTCTGTCCAGATAAAATATGTAGATGCAACCAGAATAATAACTGTTATGGCTGTTATGACCGTAACTCCCATACTCCATGTACATGGGAAAGAAATTTTGTCGTTTTTCATAATGATATGTATTGGAAATATTATTGTTTATAATCTATTGAACCAAAACAAATATAACTAAAACAGTTGTAATTATTATAATCAGTAATAGATTTTTTATGAAATAAAGAATTTATCCGTGATATTCGGTTATTATTTCACTAGCCCATTCAATCAATATGTGGCTTCGTTTGGTAAAGTCGTTTTCTTGAAAATCTGCAGATGCTATATTCAGTATAATACGGTCTTTATCTGTGACATGTTCTGACAGGAGTTTCATTGAGCTAATGTAAGAGCCTGTATCAAGAAAATGTTTCATGCGTACGGTGAAGCGTGCGGCTTTATAGAGTCCGACTAAGGTGTTTATATCTTTTGCATGAAGAAAATTATGGGAACAGGCATGATACAGGTTGCACGCTCCGGTCAAAACGGAGCGGCGTATGTCGTCATCGCTAGATATTTTTTGCAGATAATCTAATGTACCGATTATAGGCTTCGTATCAAGAACCAGTTGAAGGAGATCTGATTTTTCCCAGTTAATCAGTTCTCTTTCTCCGGATACGAATCCGCATATCATGTCATGTTCATCGAAAGAATCAAGCATTGACTGGTAATTCTGTAAGTCCTTAAAATTTACTTCGTCAAGAATTATTACCACATCTATGTCGCTGTCGGCTGTCTGTTCGCCTCGTCCGTAACTGCCTTGCAGTCCGAAAAACTTAATTCTGTTGCCGAATAGTGAGATGAGTTTCTCTTGAAAAACTTTCAGCCAGGATATTATGTCGAAGTTGTTCTCATTCATATCGTTTGTTTATTCTTGATATTATTGTCGGTGCAAGCATTGTTGTTAGGACTACCAATATCCATAAATTTCCGGATAGCGGATTATACGCTGCTATGAGTTCTTTCATAGGTACACCTGTTCCTATTCCGGATGTGAATTCAAATATAACGGTGAGCAGCGTCCATATTATGCCGGCGATGAAACTTTCTTTTCTATTAAGTGTAACTAGTCGTGGAAGGAGCAGCCATGTGATAAACAGTATCATGATACTAAGCAGGATACCGCTAGCGGCTGTAGCCAGTGCGGTATCCAGATATTTGGTTAATACATATTCCCTGAACCCACCATTTAGTATTGCTGTGGGTATGAAGCATAGCCATACGAGAAGGGAGTTGAGATATTTCATATATATTTTGTTTTTATGTAACATATTAGCACTAAATTATTCTAAATGTTTACATTATTGTATTTTATCAGCCGAATATCTCTCGTAACTCTTTATTGCTTAGTTTGCCTATCCAGCTTTCGCCGCTCGAAACTGTCATGTCAGCCAGATGCTTTTTCTGTTGTATCATGTCGTTGATACGTTCCTCGAATGTGTCTTTGGTGATAAAGCGGTGAACCATGACATTGCTCTTTTGTCCTATACGGTAGGCACGGTCGGTAGCCTGTGCTTCAACAGCAGGGTTCCACCAAAGGTCATAATGGATTACATGGGTTGCGGCTGTCAGGTTTAGTCCTGTACCTGCGGCTTTTAGCGAAAGTATGAAAATCTTGTCTGTACGGTTGTTCTGGAAGCGGTCAATCATTGCCTGACGTTCTTTAATACTGCATCCACCATGATAGAACAGTGGTTTTTCACCTGTCCTTGCAGTTATGAATTCCACTAACATATCACCCATCTCTCGATATTGCGTAAAGACAAGCACCTTTTCGCCGCCATCGACAATCCCTTCTATTCTGTCGAGCAGCATTTCTGTCTTGCCTGACAATTCAGACCTCCGGTCACCGTTTTTAAGGAATTGTGCCGGATGATTGCATATTTGTTTAAGCGCCATAATCATCTGGAGGATGAGTCCTTGTCGTTTGAACAAAGATTCGTTGTCTGTTGTAGGTATTCCCTCTATTTCGTTCATGGCAGCTTCCAGAGTCTTTTCATACAGAGCAGCCTGTTCCGGTTTGAGCGAAGCATATACATCAAGTTCTATCTTGTCAGGCAGGTCGGAAATGATATTCTTGTCTGTCTTCATCCTTCGCATCATGAACGGAGCTGTCACTTTTCTGAAGCGCTCGGCACAATCGACGTCATTCCAAAGCTGGATAGGGTTCGCATAGTTTTCCTTGAAGGCTTTAAGCGTATCCAGATAGCCTTTGTTGGCATAATCCATTATGCTCCAGAATTCTGTAAGCCTGTTTTCTACCGGAGTACCACTCAGAGCTATGTGAGTTGTGGCAGGAATTGACTTCACAGCCTTACTCTGTGCCGTATCGTTGTTCTTTATGTTTTGTGCTTCGTCAATTAGCATTATAGTCCATTGTCTTTTTTTAAGTTTGGCATTGTCAGAGCGCAGAACTCCATATGTAGTTAACAGAATATCTGATTTAAAGCTCTTCAAATCTCTGCCAGTACCGTGATAGACGAATGTTGACAACGACGGAGCGAATCGGCTTATTTCCATTTGCCAGTTCGTGAGCAGCCCCGTAGGTACAACTATGATGACTTTGCCTTCCTTCAATGCTCCCTCTTCTTTCAGTTTCAGAATAAGAGTTATAGCCTGCAGAGTCTTGCCCAATCCCATGTCGTCGGCAAGAACCGAACCGAATCCTATGCGCATATTGCGGTACATCCACGAGAATCCGCGTTCCTGGTATGGACGCAGTTGTGCGTTAAGTTCCCGTGGAAGGGCAATGTTCTCCTGTTCGGTCAATTCCTTGATAAGTTGTCGCACATCGTCTGTAAGGCGTATAGGTGCAGAGTTGTATTCCTCTGTAAGGGCGGCCTGCAGCAACTGTGCCGGAGTGAGTTTATCCATCTTGTGGAAAGCGTCATGAAGCTTTTCCAGAGTTTCTGCATCGGTATAGATATATTTCTGCTTGAATTTTATCAGTCCTCCGGCATTCTTCTGCAGTTTCATGAACTCTTCCATCGACACTATCTCATTGCCAAGTGCCACTTCCCAGTCGAAGGTGAACAAATCGGCAAGGCTCAGGAAGCCTTTCTCACTTCCGGATTTCTTTTTCAGCAACAATGATGCTTTCGGACGTATGAGTTGCTGAAGCGATTTAGGCATGAAAACCTTGAAATCAAGAATCCTTACAGCAGGTATTATTTCGAGTATTACGGGCAGGAATGTCTTTTCGGTGTAGTGTAAAGCTTGTTTTGCTCCATTAGCAATATATCCGTTGAGGTCTTTCATCATTCCTGCCAGCAGGGTGAAGCTTCTCAGAATGGTGAAGCGTTCGTGCTCATATTCGGGTTGTGAGAGTACATCGGACAGTGCTGTGACTTCCTTTTCCGTTTTGCGTGTGTTTTCCACGCCAACGGTAATGTCGAAACCGCCATCGGTACTTTCTTCTACATAGAGAACAGGTCGGTAGTCTGATTCGGTGAGCGAGTATGATGCTATCCATGATTTTATTCCGCCCGGCGTTTCTTTTTCTCCTACACCGCTGAAGGGAAGGTGGCTCTCCTTGAAGAATAATTCCTCTACAGGCAATTTCAGGCTGTCGGCCGTAAGTCTGTTTATGAGTTTTCCGAGAAAGAACGACACAATCCACTCTCCCTTGTTGTAAATAAATTTTCCTGTTTTACGTTCCACTGGTCTGAATTCCAGCAGTTTGTCGGGAATAATATCTTCAAGCATATCCATTAGTTGTCTTACCTGGCTGTCGATATAAGCCGGAATCCACCTGATGGCGTACTCTTTACTTGAAAGCTGAAGTATCTGTGGTGCTACAGCTCCTTTCGACAGCAGATGCAGTGAACATATCAGAGCCTGGTTCAGAGCTATGACCGAAGGATGATAGTCGGGCAGAAAGTCAGGGTTTATATTTAGCAGAGCCAGAGGCAATGAACCGTCGTCAAAAAAGTCCGTTATCGGTTCCTGTCCCTCATAGCTGATGTTCATTACTTTCCATTTCAGATTGCTGTCAAACTGTAATGAAAATTCTCTTTCGGCTTTAATCTCCTTGCCTGAGATGATGTCCGTTTGAGGGAAAAGTCCCGAAGCGTCAAGCCTCCTTGAGAAGAATCGTTGTACATTCTTCTTTGCTCGCATTATTTCAGTCGAGTATTTCTCTTTGAAATCCCCTGTAGTGGAGAAAGGAGGGTTTTCTGCCAGGAGCATGAGCAAGGCTTCCGACTTGTCAGTCAGTTTTGAGAAGTCTATTCTTTTGAACACAGGTTCCCCATGGCTCACTTCCTTAGAGCCTTTTGTTCTTACCACCTCCTTTATGTTCTGTACTGATATATCATTGCTGGTCTCTTCGATAGATATTCCGCGTTTCTTAAGCTCTTCCATAATATCTACATTGTGCATACTGAACACAATGAATGGATTATTGTCAATCTCGCGGCTGAACATGTAGATTACGGCAGCAAGGTGTTTGCATGGCACGGCCCAGTCAGGACAGTTGCACTGCATTTTCAGGTCGGTCCATTTTTCAGGGAAAATCTTGAGTCCGCAGCTTCTGGCTATTGACATGATTTCCGGGGCCATCTCCCTGTTCATCAACCGTGATATAATGCCCGGATACTTGATTAGTTCATTCATCAGCGCGTCAATCTGTTCCGGGAAGAAAGGAGGAATGATGATATTGACCTTATATGGTGTTATCCTGCTTCCTGACACTTTTGCAGTGATGATATTGTCCTTCAGTTTTATGTCTATAACGTTTCCTTTGCGTGCGTATGTAGCTCCGCGAGGAATACGGTTATCATAGTCTATATGAGTAAGCGAGCGGAGCCATTCGCTGCCCCACCATGTTTTTCCGAATTGTTCTGCCATGTTACTATATCTTATCTGAGTACTGTTTAAATAGTATTTAAATGGTATTTAAACGCTGTTTTGGATTATACTTCTTAGCTTTTATGGTAAGTGTATGCAATTTATTTTTGTCTGTGGCATACAGTTCCTGTAGCCTGATAAGTAGGCATAACCAGAACTTCTGCTATCTGTACATGAGCAGGGGCTGATGCTGCGTAATAAACCACATCGGCTATGTCGTCACCTGTAAGTGGTTTCAGCCCATCGTAAACGGCATCTGCCTTGTTTTTGTCTCCACGGAAACGGATAACGGAGAAGTTTGTTTCCACCATTCCAGGTTTGATATTTGTTACTCTTAGCGGAGTGTCAACAAGGTCTATGCGTAGTCCGTCCGACAGGGCTTTTACTGCGGCTTTGGTTGCGCAGTAAACACTGCCGCCCGCGTATGCTGCATCGCCTGCTATGGACCCTATATTAATAATGTGTCCGCATCCGCGTTCCACCATTCCCGGAACAATCATGCGTGTCATTGCAAGAAGTCCTTTGATGTTTGTGTCTATCACTATGTCCCATTCATCCAATGAACCTTCGTGTTCTTTATCAATGCCCAAAACCAGACCGGCATTGTTTATCAGAACATCTATATTCTTCCATTCTCCTTGCAGAGAGTATATGGCATTACGCATTTCTTCACGGTTTCTAACATCGAATGGAAGAGTTACGACTTCTGTTCCTGTCTTTTCAAGTTCCTGTTTCAGACTTTCCAGTTTTTCAGTATTTCGTCCGTTCAGTATAAGTCTGCTTCCCATTGCCGCGAATTTTCTTGCGCAGCCTTCACCTATGCCGCTTGTGGCACCGGTGATTAAGATTGTTTTTCCTTTCATATTCTAATACGATGTTTTTATTGTAATTGTCTTAAATAAGTATATATTTTTTACTGTTATCTGCCGTTGTAAATCGTCGGATTTTCGGCAGCCATGGAATAATAACTTTCATTCAAACTATAAGTTTTCGGCTCGTTTGCGACAGCTTCATTGTCCGTCCACTGCTCGCACTGGCGAATAACGGTTTCAAGAGCATTAGCAGCTTCTCCCGGTGGATAATTATATTTCTTCAGCAGACGCTTTATCATTTTGCGCATACCTGCACGTGCCGATTCCTTTTTCTGCCAGTCGATGGTACGGTTCTTCCTGAGAATTTCTGTCAGCTCCTTGGTCATTGCGACAAGTTCCTCGTTTGTATATACATCATGCACGGCCTGAGGTTTGGTCAGTGCGTCGTAGAAAGATTTCTCTTCGCTGGTCAGTCCCAAATCATTTCCGGCAGCTTCGGATGATGAAATCTCTTTTGCCAGTGCCAGGAGTTCCTGTATTACCTCTTCGTTGGTAATCAATCCTTTAAGGTAATTCGATAATGAACGGTTCAATAAGTCTGAGAACTTTTCAGCCTGCACTATATTCGTCTTCTGATACAAAGTCACACGTTCTGCCAGTAACCTCTTCAACAACTCTACCGCTATGTTCTTTTCCTTCATCTTGGAGATATCGTCAAGGAAAGCCGCATCAAATAATGAGAATTCAGCTTTCACGTCAGAGAAAAGATTAATCACCCCTTCGCTCCTGATACTATGTTTGAGCAGTTCGCTGATTCTTGCATTAATATCACGTTTGGAGATTTTTCCTTTTCCTGTCATTCGTGTGAGCAGGGTACGGACAGCCTCAAAGAAAGAGGCCTCATTCCGTTGTTGAGCGTTAAGCAGACTGCGACATAAAGTAAGTGAATTATGCAGAAGCATAGCCTCTTTCATGAACGATTGACGCTGTTCCTGCTTGTCCGGCGACATTATAAAGTTTAGCCCCCCTTTTATGACTTGAGCACGTTCCAGGTCCGATTCAGTCAGGAAGTTACTGTAATCGTAGCCGTGGAACAAGTCACGGCAAACTTCCAGTTTTTCCCTGAATTTAAGCAAAGCCGTTTCCTTGATGTCCGGATTACCGAATTTCTCGCGGTCGCGTCGTGTATAATCGTGCATAGCCTCTTTCAGAGCCTTAGCTATACCTATATAGTCCACCACAAGTCCGCCTGCCTTCCCGTTGAATACCCTGTTCACACGTGCTATAGCCTGCATCAGGTTGTGTCCGCTCATAGGCTTATACACATACATCGTAGCCAGTGACGGAACATCAAACCCTGTCAGCCACATATCCACTACGATGGCAATCTTCATAGGGTCGCCATTGTCCTTGAAGCGTTTTGCAAGTTCCTTCTTATATTGTTTGTTGCCAATAATGTCGTGCCACTCTTCCGGGTCTTTATTGCTGCCCGTCATTACCACCTTTACCTTTTCATCCCAGTCAGGACGCAGTTCCAGCAGCTTGTGATAGATACTCATTGCTATAGGTCGCGAATAAGCCACAATCATGGCCTTTCCAGTAAGTTCATACTGCCTGTTCTCTTCGTAGTGTTTCAGTATGTCTCTGCACAGAGAATCTATCGTTTCCGGCGCACCAAGAATCTCTTCCAGGTGCGACATCTCCTTCTTGCTTTTCTCAATCTGTTCTTCCGTAGCACCTTCTTCGGCAAGCAAATCATATTCGTCGTCGATAGCCTTCAGTGTAGCTTCGTCCAGATTAAGATTTATCACGCGCGATTCGTAATATACAGGACAGGTAGCACCGTCGGCCACAGCCTGCGTCATGTCATAGATGTCGATATAGTTTCCGAAGACTTCTACCGTATCCCTGTCCTTGGTAGATATCGGCGTACCTGTAAAACCGATGTACGATGCGTTCGGCAGACAGTCATGAATAATCCTTGCTGTACCTATTACACGTTTTGCAATATCTTCGCCCTTCTCATTCTTGGTCATGCGGATTTTCTCTTCAAAACCGTACTGTCCGCGGTGCGCCTCGTCAGTCATTACTACAATGTTTTTTCTGAGCGACAAAGGCTCGGCGGATTCCTCGAATTTCTGCATGGTGGTGAATACAATACCGTTTGCCTCGCGTCCTGCCAGCAGCGATTTCAGGTCATCACGGCTCTTGGCCTGTACTGGTACCTGACGCAGGAAGTCCTTACACTTCGCAAACTGTGTATATAGCTGGTCGTCAAGGTCGTTTCTGTCCGTAATTACCACTATTGTAGGCTGTGAAATCTCGTCCTGCAGCAGATGAGCGTAGAAAACCATAGAAAGAGATTTTCCGCTTCCCTGCGTATGCCAGAACACATCAATCTTACCGTCATTCTGTACCGCAATTTTTGTTCTCTCTATAGCTTTCTTAACCGCAAAATACTGATGATATCCTGCGAGAATCTTCGCCGCACCGGCTTCATCCTTTGAGAAACAGACAAAGTTTCTTATAATATCCAGAAGCCTTTCCTTTTGGAAAATACCCTCGAAGAAAGTATCATAGTCGGCAAAATCCGTACTCTCATAGTCACCGTCCTTGGTTTTCCATTCCATGTAGCGGTCTTCCTTGCTCGTAAGCGTTCCTGCCTTCGAACATGCCATGTCGCTCATCACGCAGAAAACATTATATATGAAAAGCGACGGAATTTCTTTCATATAGTTTCGGAGTTGCAGATACGCTTCCGAAGCGTCCGTTTCCTCCCTCGAAGGAGATTTCAGCTCCATAACCACAAGCGGCAGCCCGTTTATGAATATCACTATGTCCGCACGCTTCTCCGAATGTTCCACAAAAGTCCACTGGTTTACTATCTTGAAATCGTTGCGTTCCGTATGTTCATAGTCTATCAGATATACAATGTCGTTCCGTTGCTCTTTGCCGTCGAAGTATGAAACCTCTATCCCGTGTTGCAGATAGTCCATAAAAAGCTCGTTCTTCTGAGTTAGGCTTCCTGTGTCTATATCTTTCAGTTTGGCAATAGCTTCGTTTATAGCCGTTTGCGGTTTCCCCCTGTTTACGTTGCTCAGACAGTCCGTTAGCAGTTCTTCATAGAACGGAACATAATAATCCCTCTCTATGTTAGGACCATAAAGATGAGTATAACCCATTTGCTCGAACAGCGCTATCACCGCTTTTTCGTAATTGTCTTCTGTGAATGACATGGTATTATATTAATTCATTTTTATGTTATGAGTTATTCCGCATCAGGATTAAAATCAAGAGGCAGAAGATTATCGTTATTAAAACGGTCGAAATCAGAGTTGAACAGCTTATCCTGTATCACTCTGTATTTTTCGAATTCAGCTTCGGCAAAAGCTTTGGCAAATTCAGCACTTATTTTTCCTGCATTATCCAAGATCTCATCTCCTCCGGCTTCGAGGATGATATCAATTCTCTTAGCCCAATCCTCCATGGTCATAGGAATATGCCGTTTTGCCATACGTTCCGCCATGTCAAGCACCGCATTCACCAGATGCCCCATATCTTCCAGTTCTGTTTCCTTCAGATAGTTTTTTGCGATACTGACATCAGGTTTTACTATCTTACCGTCAGGTGCATTTTCCCAGGTGGTAAGTCCCATGTTCTCCTTCTCAGCATTGGCCCGTTCCACAATCAGTTCGGCTGCGGTATGTCCATGTACAGCATAGTGCATTTTGTTCTGTACTTTCCGGAAAAATTGTTTTGTAGTTGGAGCATCTTTGTTGTAATCAATGGCAGTAGCATAAATGTCTGTCAGTTTCTGATAGAACCTGCGTTCGCTCATGCGGATTTCTCTGATTTCGGCAAGCAGATGCTCAAAATAATCTTCTCCTATAAATGAACCGTTCTCCATTCTTTTCTTGTCGATGACATAACCTCGAATGGCAAACTGTCTGAGGACATACGTTGCCCATTGGCGGAACTGTGTCGCACGTTTGGAATTTACTCTATATCCTACTGATATTATGGCATCGAGATTGTAGAACATGGTCTGATAGTTTTTTCCGTCAGAAGCAGTTACCGAGTTTTTCTCGGTAACTGCTTCTTTGGATAGTTCCTCAGAAGAAAATATGTTCTTTAAATGCAATCCTATGTTGTCAGTAGAGCAGTCAAACAGCTGAGCCATGGCTTTTTGTGTAGCCCAAACAGTTTCATTTTTATACATCACCTGTATTCCGTCCTCCTTACCTTCAAGCATAAAGATAAGGAACTCTGCAGTACTGTTCCGTATTATTCTTTTTTCCATATCCGATGTCATTTGTGGAGATTGTTACAAAAGTAATAATTTTTTCGGATGATATGCTATCTTATTTATTGAAGATTCTCATTCACTTAGAATAGTATTAGAATTTCGTACTAAATACAGTTTTCAATGAATGCTTAGTGCACGACAAATTTTGCCTGACTTGTGGGGGTGCTTGAGGGGGTACTTGTGGGGGTAGCATTTTTTAAATGCATTTAAAAAGAATTTAAGCGGTGTTTAAACAGTGCTTGAATAGATTTATAATGGTGTTCGAACAGCATTCGAAGAGTGTTGGAATTGCGTTATAACTATGTTTATTTTGTGTTCACTGCCCGTTCACTGAACGGGCAGTGAATGCCTAATGAACGGGTGGTGAACGTATGAATAATTCTGATTTATGTAAAATAATTTTAAATATTGGTACTTTGTTTTTATCTTTATGATTGATATTACCGCTAAAGTTTATACCTGTATGACTAAAATAGAAACAATGGCTCAATATGATTGGGCGGTGAAAAGAGTAGAAGAGTTGCTTCCGTTGGTTACAGACGAAACTCCACTCGATGATTCCAACAGCATAGAATTAGAATTGCTTTCTAACCTTGTGGCAGACTATTCCGAAGGACATTTTGCGTTGTGATAACCTACCCTTGTTGATGTTCTTAAACTCCGTATGTATGAAATGGGGCTTAATCAAAAATCTTTGGCCAAATTGATTGGAGTCAGTCCTTCACGCTTAAGTGATTATATTTCCGGTAAATGTGAACCAACTTTGAAAGTTGCCCGTGAAATAAGCCGGAAGTTGAATATTGATGCAAATATAGTATTAGGTGTGGATTTCCTTGTTACAAATAATTTTATCGGCTGAAAAACAGCCGATAAAATAAAAATATCCAACAAGAGAATAATTTAATTCTAATTAATGGAATGTCCTTGTAGTAATTATTCGTTTATAGGTATTTCAACATTAACAGGAGTCTGAACCATTGCAGCAATTTTTGTTTGTACATCTACATACATATCAATATTTTCTATAGGTGTATCTAATGAAACAATAAGTGAATACCGAATTTTCTTATTATACTTCTTTAAGTTTGTTCGTGTTTTCCACCATCCACCAATTGGATACACGGCTATCAAGTTACATGTAGATAATTGAGCAGCTGTTAATTTTAATTCATCAGAATGTATTGAACCCTTATTCCTATTATCAGATCCAATAGTCCACCGAGAAGAATCATTTTTGCCTCTGTCTTCATTTTCTTCAGCTTCTATAGCTTTGTTGATTCTTAATTGAAACGCTCTACTATCTTCGTTTTCATTGTTGACATCAAATCTTAAACCACATGAAGCGTACCTATATTTGTCTTTCCAACCTATCTCACCCGGTGCTGGCTCAATGAAATATGAGAGTGTTATTCTCATGGAAACTTCGATTTCTCCAAGTTGTTCAAGAATTTCTTTTGGCCATGGGAATTCAAAAAAATGCATTTCATTAATTTTTACATTGCCTTTTCTCTCTTTAATGAAAGGTTGTATGGTTTCTTGTGCAATATATGTTAATCCGTTACCGTAGCTATATAAAGCTCTTTCTTCTGACGGAACTCCATATCCGCAAAATCTCAATCTACGTTCCATCTCTTTTCTATTACTTACAGGAAATTGCTCTTCCATACATTGCGTCCATTTGGCGGTATGTACCATTAATCCTCTTATACTTTCAGCCCATAACTTAGGATATTTGCTTTGTAGTTTTCCGGCAAATTTAGAGGCAAGCGCAGTTGCTGCACTTGTTGCATTTATGACATCAAAGAAACCTTTTATAGAGAAATTGCTGCTTGTTGTAAGTAATTGCAATTCTTCAACATCAGAATAAGGAAAATCTTTATCGTTAGTTTTTATCAGATTACCACCTTCGAACATCACTTCAGGTTTTATAAGTGAAGACTTTTCCCATAATAAAGACGTTCGTGAAAATGGACTTATACCTCCACTTGGAGCAACTCTCTCTTTATCTCTTAATTCATGACTATTATTAGCCGTAAGTGTTGTATATGCACCGACTGTTACGCTATTCCATGATTGGGCGGGATCCTGTACAGGACGTAATCCATTACCATAAGGATATTGTTCTATAACACCTTTGTCTTGGTCGTTTATATAGCGTATATTTCCTGCAGATATCATGAATAATTTTCCATCATTCCCTTCATTGTATGTTATAGAGTCTATTGAACCGGACCACGAAGATGGTTTGCCTTTCTCACAATCCTCTGCAGTTATTGCCATACAATAACAAATATTCTTCCTCGGAAACATTACGTCTGAAACCGCAACAGCCTGTTTTGTCAAATATCCCCATGCGTCTTTCCTGTTGGGTGATTTATATGGGAATAATTTAATTGAAGCTATATGATTATCGATAATGATAGGATTGTTGTTTGCAATACAATTTCTTAAATCTCCATAAATTGTAGTACCACACATACAAGTTCCATGTCCGGCTCTGTCAGCAGAGCCTTCGCCAACGACGCTGCCACAATGCTCATCTTTGATTATTTCAGACAGAAGAGGATGACCATTGTTCACTCCTGTATCTAAAACACAAACAACAGATTTTTCATTAGGGTTAAAGTTTACTCTATTTTGCAAATCCTCAACCCATTCCTGCTGTTCACTTCTACATTCTTTAAATAGTAATCCGGTCAGTATTTGTGCTCCTCTTATCTCTGCCATCTGATCTGAACTTTGCAATAGCAGGGATAGAGCTTCAATATTAGCATGAACCAAAAATACAGACCTTTCAGGGAATGTAAGAATAGAGTCTTCTTTATATTGTATGTGCAATGCATTCAGGGTATCAATAAAAGATTTATGTTGTTCTTCTATTGTATCCGATTCATTTGTACGTATCCATATTTCATACCAATCTGTTTTTTCTGTAGGAAATTCATTTATACTATCAGTCCATAAAGACCGGAGTAATGCTATGCTTACAGATTCAATACTACGAAACAGTCTATCATTTTTAGGCTTTTCGAATATGGTATCCTCATTAGCATACTGATTTAATTTATTAATAAATACCTTTTCCTCACCATGTGGTACATATACAGTAGCGAAAGTTTGTTCTTCATTTTCAGCAGTCAATGCAGTCCTTATATTAAGTAACCTGATACCGGATTTCTGCTTCTCTAAACTCGTCGCCAACAAATCATTTGCTGGAGCTCCTGCAAATTCCAGATATGTGCCAGTTCGTGCAGGCAGAGATATTGCTGACATGTCTTCTTGTATCTTTTCATTTTGAATTCGTGCATTCTCAAAAAGACGTTCAAGACGTGCCGCATGTTCAAGTCTATTTCTTATTGGAATCTTTGGTTCACCTCCGCCTGATGTTCTTGGCGAAAATCCAACAGAAGTTCTAACCTGTTCCGGTAATATAATATGTTCGTATTGCTCCATAAGCCGGTATTATTTATTATATGCAGACTTCCTTTCGTTAATAGTCTTAATAACCAAATCAAACTTTATAGGGGTATCATATATAACCGAAGTCTTTATTACATCCAAGCATGCTTGATTTATTTCGGCATGACTTAAAGAATCTAATTCAGGTAAAAGTGCTTTTATCTCATTTTTATTCAGACTGCCGTTTAAACGGTTCTTCAATAACTGGACCTTTTCATCATCAGAAGGTAATTGATAATGTATTACATCGTCAAAACGTCTGAATAAAGCCTGATCAAGAAGCTCCAGATTGTTTGTAGCTGCAATAATCAAACTGTCCGAATGGTCACGTTCTATAAATTGAAGAAATGAATTCAGTACACGACGCATTTCACCGACATCATTGTCTTTCCCACGCTGACCTCCGATGGCATCAAATTCATCAAACAGATATACAGCAGGAATATTTTCTATGAAATCAAAAATTTGCCTCAATTTTGCACTCGTTTCGCCCATGTATTTTGTTACAATTTTATCCATAAGAACAACATACATAGGCAACTTCAATTCATTGGCAATAATTGAAGCAGTCATTGTTTTCCCTGTTCCCGGATGTCCGGAGAGCAGAATTTTACGTCTGTTTTCAAGGTTGTGCTTAAACAGTTTGTCCCTGTATGTAAATTCATTGATAATTCTCTCTATTCTGTTTTTGATATGTGGCGCAACAACTAAATCTGCCAAACGCTCCTGAGGAAATATTTCCAAAAACAATCCTTGCAGATTAGGATCTATATTCTTTAGCTTTGGCTTATTTATTTTTGAAGTATCTATGATTTTGCGTATGTCATTAGCCAAATTAGTATGACCTAATTTAGCCTCATGAGCAGCTATCTGTAATGCTACAGTATTGAACTTCTCATTATTATCTTCGAAATGGCTTTTTACAAGTGTTATCAATTGAGCTGCTGTTGCCATATTTCTTTTTTATTTTATTAGTGATATTATTTATGTCAAATGGTTCTGCAAACAGGCAAAACTTAAATAATCTACGTTTCGCATTATTTATCGGAGATACACACAATATACGAATCTGCGAAGTTTTAATGCTGATAATATAATATGCAAATATAATTATCTTTACTCCATTTTCTGAAAAATAATGGCATAAAAACAAGTTTTTTTGAAAAATTGAAGAATACATTTATGCTCATTATGAGTTGAAAAGATATTCTTCTTTATGTTTGGTATATTTTTCAAATCGTTTAGCTTCATCGTTATCAATGAACGAAATTGTACGGTATTCTATATCATGTACTCAAGTTTCGCAAGTGCAAAACTTATGGTATAAAAGTAATAAAGAAGGTATCAGTCCACCTAAAGGTGACCTTCAGTATGTAAAGTTCAATAGTCAGTAAGTTGATTATAGAATATCGTTTGGAATTTAAGCTTTACCTACTAAGTCAACTTGTTGACTGATAATACTTTATTACTTGCGAAACTTAAATCATGTATATTATTAAAAACATAATTGGGTTTATCTTCGTTTTTTCTTGTACCCGCACCGAAAGGTTTTGGCAACAATGATGACATCCTGTATGCAAGATTTTTACTTGTACCAAATAAGACAAACTTACCAATTCTTCTATTTCTAAGTTGATACACACCACTTCCGAATGGAACATTTAAGTATTCTCCTTTCCTTGGGTCAGGAAAGGATTTCCAGTCAGTCCATCCTTTATTATATAGCTTTTCAAAATATTCCATAAAAGAAAATTCAGTAATGTATTTGTTTATTCATCTAATTCCGTTTCTATTTCACTGAGCTTTAGTTCGCCTGACATGAGTTTGGGGAGGAGGGTGTCACGAAGCTGGGCAAGTCTTTCTGATTCCATTCCGTTCGATTGAATTTTGTCATAAAAAACTTTTATCATCTTTTCAAAGTCAGCAGCAATACTAATAGGAGGAATTACAATCTGTTCTTTTTGTATAAATCCATTTATATCAAGATTCTTAATGCCTGTTGTTCCATTTTCATATGAAAACATTACTCCTTGATTATAAAGCATTTCCCATATATAATATAAGAAAGAAGAATAACCGGAGGACGGCTTTATTGCTTTACAGAAATTTGTACATATAATAGAATTATTATACTTCTCCAATAACCTATTAGAAATTCTACAGACTCGGCCGGTTGATTGAGTTGGACTTCCACCTGAAATTTCAATTACCACATCTCCGTCAATTAAGACTTTTGATTGATAATTCTTTTCCAGAATAAATCGTGTTGGCATACTTCCTTTGTTTCCTATTTTTATATCTGGAATATCTGCCCCTCTAATACAAAAAACTTTTCTTACATGATTGCCTTGTGGGTGGTCTTTTCCCCAATCACCACTAATAGTATTTTTAATTATATCAGATAATGTACCAACTTTCCACCCTTCCGGTATCATCCCAAGTTCTGAATCTACAAACTTTCCATCCTTGAATGGTTCAAAATCTACAAACCAAGACTTGAATAATGCTTGTGCCTGCTGCTCTAAATTTTCATTTATGCGGCGGTTTAGTTCGATTTTATTTTCTATATTCCAAAAGAATTGAGCTATTTTATCTCGAGTTTCTTTTTGGGGTGCAAGAAATGTAAAATCTTCAATATTAGCTTTTGTAATCATTCGTACGGTTGTACCTGTTTGACATGATTTTATATGATGAACATAAGCAGGTGATTTCATTAGCCAATAGATATATTCATTGCTAAAATCAGAGTTATTCTGTACTTTGTATAGATTTGCTCCAATAATCATTTTGTGTCCATCGTATTTTTTAGGTATAATAGCTGGCATACCCAGTATTGGAAGATTATCAGATTGTTGTCGAGTAGCTAAAACGATGTCTCCAGAATATGCCAGATATCTATCTGGGGCATCTCCAGAATATGGTCTAATCCCTGAGACGAGGAATGTATCTCTAAAAGATACGCATCCCATGCCTAAGAGATAGTTCTCACCATTTCCAATGAATTCACCTTTATATGCGAATCCACTTGAAATATTGATTAAATCTCCTAATCTATATTCTTTCCATTCTTCCATAATCCACCCCAATTTTAAATCCTAAACCCAATACTCCCCAACTGCTTTCTAATCTCTTCCTCCAACTGGTGCGACTTCTCAAACATCTCAGACAGTTCTGATGTGAGTCGCTCCATCTTTTCCTGGAACGGTTCGCCGTCGTCTTCCGCTTCGGCTATGCCTACATAGCGTCCCGGAGTAAGTATATAGTCCTGCTTGGCTACATCGTCGAGAGTAGCTACGGTACAATATCCTTTCTCGTCTTCCAATGTTCCGGCCTGGAAATCGTTGAAAGTCTTGGCTATGCGCAGGATGTCTTCTTCGGTCAGTTCGCGGAGCTTGCGCGTAACCATAGTTCCCATCTGACGGGCATCGATGAAGAGAATCTTTCCTGTCTGCTTCTTGTTTCGGCTTAGGAACCAGAGTGATACGGGGATACCTGTGGTGTAAAACAGCTGCGACGGCATGGCCACAATACATTCCACCAGGTCCGCCTTGATGATATTCTCGCGGATTGTACCTTCACCGCCTGACTGCGACGAAAGGGCACCGTTGGCCAACACCATACCTATATGACCGCTCGGAGAGAGGTGGTGAATCATGTGCTGAATCCATGCAAAGTTGGCATTGCCTGATGGCGGAATACCGTATTTCCAGCGCACATCGTCCTGCAACTTGTCGGCTCCCCAGTCGCTGAGGTTGAAGGGCGGATTGGCGAGTATATAATCGGCTTTCAGCGTAGGGTGCTGGTCGCTGAAGAATGTATCGGCTGCAAACTTGCCCAAGTCGGCTTCTATGCCACGGATGGCAAGGTTCATCTGTGCCATTTTCCATGTGGTAGGGTTGCTGTCCTGTCCGAATACGGAGATATTGTTTATGTTTCCCTGATGTCTTTCTATGAATTTGGCAGACTGTACGAACATACCGCCCGAACCGCAGCAAGGGTCGTAAACGCGGCCGCTGTATGGCTGCAATACTTCCACCAAGGTGCGTACTATGCAGGCAGGGGTGTAGAACTCACCGGCCAGCTTGCCTTCGGCTTCGGCAAACTTCGACAGACAGTATTCATATGTGCGGCCCAAGATGTCCTTTGAATCGCCGTGTTCCTTCATGCGGATGTTGGTAAAGAGGCCCACCACATCGCCGAGCCTTCTCTTGTCCAGTTCAGGACGGGCGAAGTTCTTTGGCAATATGCCTTTCAGACGAGGATTCTCTTTCTCTATCAGGCGCATGGCATTGTCTATCACCGTACCTATCTCCGGAGTGTGTGCAGCTTCCGCCACTGCCGCCCAGCGTGCATCCTGAGGAACGAAGAAGATGTTTTCGGCTGTATATTCGTCAATGTCTTCCTCGAAGCCGTCGCCTTCGTCTACAAGTTCGTTGTATTTCACCTCGAAACGGTCTGAAATGTATTTCAGGAAAATCAGTCCCAATACTACGGACTTATACTCCGATGCGTCGAGGTTTCCCCTGAGAAGGTCTGCCGCCTTCCATATCTCTTTCTCAAAGCCTATGTCGGCTGTGTTGTTTGTCTTCGCCATGTGCTCTTATGCTAAATTTCAATTATGATTATTCCAAATATATAATAATGTGTATGCAGATACAAACGAAATGCGGGTTTTCTTACTTTCTGATGTCAGAATCGCTCATCATTCGGCCTCTCATTCACAAACTCCCGAGGCTTCTCCATTTTCAGTTTCGCGCCACAGTATTTGCAGTATAAGGCCTCGAAATCGTGCCCGTCGCGGTTGCAGCGTGAGCATTTCCGCTTTTCCAGTTTTTTATGCTCGCTCACCATTGTAGCTGAAACTATACCTGTAGGCACTGCTATTATGGTATAACCAATCAGCATTATCACTGCGGAGATGAACCAGCCAATGACTGTGACAGGAGTGATGTCGCCATAGCCCACGGTGGTCATTGTGACTATAGCCCAGTATATACTGTTGGGGATATTGTTGAAGCCGGAGCCCGGTACGTCGCCCTCTATCATGTACATCACTGTTCCCATCGACGTGACAAGTATCAGCACGAAGAAAAAGAATATCAGTATCTTTGGCGCGCTTATCCATAGCGAACGAAGCAGCAGGTTGCCCTCGTTTATAAAGGTGAAGAGTTTGAAGATGCGGAATATTCGTATCAGTCGGAAAGCCCGTATCACGAGAAGGTAGTGCGAACCTGTAACAAAGAAACTCATATACACAGGCAGTGTAGCCAGTAGGTCAACTATACCGAAGAAACTGAAGATATATTTTTGAGGCTTTTTCAGGCAGTATATTCTTGCCAGATATTCAAAAGTGAAAAACAGCGTGAGCAGATATTCCAATATTCTTAGAACTAAATAGGCAGAGTGGGGGAATATGTGCATACTTTCTACTATGACAAGCAGTACGCTAAGGGTGATGCTGCTTATGAGGATTATGTCGAACAGCTTTCCTTTTTTCGTATCCGATTCAAACACAATAGAATATATCTTTTCTTTCAGTTCATCGTTATGAAGGAAGTTTTGCCAACGCTGATGTATTCTGGAAATGAATTTCATGCTTATGTTTATATTTTTTAGTAAGGAACAAAGTTAATAATAAATCATAATGTTTTTGTGATAATATATCAGAAATATAATGTTTTGATATTATTACCATAACGCGTTGCACGAACGTGTTACGCTATCTATGCCAGGACGGCGATATTTTAATCTCATCCTTTTTATGGGAGGGAATTTAGATTGTCACTTGCGCTCTTTATGTCAATACTTCGGTAAATAATTAATTAAATACTTAAAAATCAGCGAGTTAAATTAACAAGAGTTAGCATAAAAGAATTGGTCAAGTGTCTGACTTTCAGTAACTTTATATTATCTATATATAAGTTAAACATGGAAATATCAGGAGCGCTCAACCAATATATGAATATCTGCAGGGATACCTTTAATGGATATTACCGCAAAATTAAACAAAAGTACGAAATATGTTGTGGTCATACCAAGAAAAATAAACTTCACACAGCTTGCACGCTATGGGAATCGTTGCGAGCAGTGTTACAGGCAGACTTTTTTTGAATAAGTTTGACTGTTACGGTGTTTCTGGGATAGCCGAAGTTTTTTAAGAAAAATTAGTTTTATTCTCATAAATTGCATAGTTTTGTATTTGTAATCTTCATAATAGTGATGATTAATACTTGAAAATATACATAGCTATCATTATAATGATATATAAATACAGTTTATATGTCAGATGTACTGTCGTTAAAAGTAATCAGGATCTCATGACAAAACGCTTTGACCGTAATAATGGAAAAATGATTCATACAAAAACTTTGGCTGGAAATAGCCCCGATGTGTACAGTTATGAACAATTGATTACAGTATGTGGGAATCTGTCATCAGATCAGCTCAAGGATATGGTGGAAAAGTATTTTATTCTTTAAATTTGTAGTTATCATTTCAGTAGTAATTCTTATAACACTTGAACTATGAATACCTTTAAATCTATTGATGAGCTTTTGCGTGTACTTGAAAGAGAGAAGCTTTTGTTGAAACAGATGTTTCAGAAAAGAGCTTCAACTTCCTTGAAATATGATTATGCACTCGAACTCACGGAATACAAAGAAGAAAGAATTAAATATCTTATTGACTACGGAATAATAAGAGATAGCGGAAATTTCCTTGAAATGGAGGATGTATATCTTAAATTCTTCGAGGATGTTTTACAGGTCAATGAGAATATAAATGTTTCGTTTGTAAATGATTATCTGGGACGTCTGAATGAAAATATCGATTATTACCTTAAAGAAGATAATGAGCAGCGGAAATATAATTATCACAAAGAGGTAAGACGGTGTCTGAAAAATATTGCAATGATAACAGTGCGTAATGTAATAGACTTGAAACGCAACATTGACAATACTTACAAGAATGAACCAAACTATCGTGTAAAGCTCTCAAAATTGAATAATCTTGATGAAAAACGTAAGAACATAGAACTCCTCATCAATAGGAGTGAAGATATAATAGACAACGCTCAGCCTGTTTTTTTCAGAGTTGCCATGGACACTCAAATGCGTATAGTGGTGAATGACGTGAAACTTCAGCTTAATGATTCTTATCATAATCTCATTGAGATAGAGAAGCAGATTATTCATTACCTGAATCTTATAGCTTATCAGAACAGGATATTCGAGAAAGTCCGACGTTTGAAATACCTCCGTGACCAGTTCCTTTTAGACGAAAAAACTGATATACGTCAGGTCGTCAGTATGAGAAATCCTGTATGGATTGAGCCTCAGACCAATTACAGGATAAAACTTTCGGTAGATAATCTGCGTACTTCTGCGGTGGCGTTGGAGATAATAAGAAAAATCATATCAAAAAGGAAGAACCTGGCTAAAGGTCCGAAGAATATAGCCGATGCTATACCTCAGGAATATATGAAAACAGAAGGTGAAGTTCTTGACAAGATAAACTTACAGGAAATTTATAATGCTTTCTCGGCATCAAGCAGTCATCTGTTTAAGTTTGTAATGAATTACAATTATCATAAAGAGCTTAGCACTGTCGAGAGAATCTTGTTTTTCTGCCAGATAGCATCGCAGTATGCCGATGGACTGAATTTCACCGACAAGTATGAAACAAGTCATGACGTGGAATATCCTTTGATATATTCCAAATGACTCCAAACAATTACCGATTGCTCCCAATAATTACATAATCATAATCAGAATAAGCATGAAATATACAGAAGAAATATTCAATATATTGAGTAAGGGCGGATTTATTTCTGCAAACAGCGTTTCTCCTGCAATAAAACGGTATTATGATGCCATAGAAGAGGATTTGACCGATTATTACGAATATTATAAAGGCATTGGTTTTTATCTCGAAGGTGGTGACGGATATTATATGTTCACCCGACAGGAGGCGAAAGTTGATCTTGAGCGAAAACTTGAAGCAGTTATGAAGTGGATTGACTACCTAAGTTTCCTTAAAACGTATGATGCTACATTCGGTCCCGGATTTAAGTTCCGCCCGGCAGACATAGAAGTTCAGATAAGTTGCCAGATTGAGCTGAAGGATAAGGCTTCCAAACTGTTTCAGGATAAGAAGAAATATAATGAGATTGTGGAGAAACTTGTTTCTGAACTTGAAAAGGCGGGAATGATAGAACTTGAGAATGAACATGATAGTACTTATAAAGTATTAACGGCATTTCACTATATGGAGGATTTGGTGGACTGCATAACAATATCGGAGGAAATGAACGATGAGATATCTCAATAAGGTAATATTTCTGAACAGCGCACATGTACCGTATGCCGAAGTAAAGTTGGATGGCAATGTGCATTTTATTGGTACCCAGGGAGTAGGTAAAAGTACTCTTTTGCGTGCTGTCCTGTTTTTCTATAATGCAGACAAACTCAGATTGGGCATACCGAAAGAAAAGAAGAATTTTGATTCTTTCTATCTCCCTTTTGCCAACTCGTATATAGTTTATGAAGTAATGCGCGAAAACGGTGCCTATACCGTAGTTGTAACGAAGTCGATGGGTAGGGCTGCCTTCCGCTTTATTGATGCACCATACAGTAAGGAGTGGTTTGTTGACGGCAAAAATGAGGTTTCTGCCGACTGGAGTGTGATTCGTACAAGAGTGTCGGAATCCGGTGCAAGCGTGTCGTCGCTGGTTACAGGCTATGATATGTTTCGTGATATAATATTCGGCAACAACAGAAAACCGGATTTGCTTAAGTTCCGTAAGTATGCCATTGTAGAGAGCTCGCGATACCAGAATATACCGCGTACAATTCAGAATGTATTCCTTAACTCGAAGCTTGATGCCGATTTTATAAAGGATACCATCATACAGTCAATGGATGATAATGAGTTTGTTGTCGACCTGAGTTATTATCGGAACCAGATAGAGACTTTCGAGCAGGAATATTCCGACGTAATGCTGTGGATAAAACAGGATAGAAATGGAGTGGTACCTGTCAGGAAACAGGCTGATACGGTAATAAAGAATTACAGAATGCTTCTGTATGCTGAAAAGCGGATTAAAGACGATAGACAGCATCTCAACTATTCTGAAAGGGTGGCACGTCTTAAGCTCCCAGAACTGGAGGAGCTGCTTCTGCAACTTAATGATGAAGCCGAACGGTTTACACGTTTGCTTGGGGAAGAAAAAGATAAGTTTGACAGAGAGCGCGACAAGCTTGTAAAGTTAAGCGGCAGTATAGAATCTGACCTTAAGAAGATAAGGGAAAAACGTAAATATTATGAACAGGAACGCATTGATGAGGTTATATCAAGAGTAAATAGGGAAACGTCACTGAAATACGAACTGGAGTCTCTGAATAAGGTTTATAATGAACTCACGAGTACGTATCGGGATGTAATAAGCAAATACTCTTTGATGGAACAGAGCATTGATGCCGATCTTGCAAGATTTGAGAATGAAATCAACAAAAGGGTATTAAGCCTTGAAAACGAACTTGGTAAAAGGATTGCGGAATTGACAAAGAAAAGCAACAGTCAGACTGAAGAAATACGCTCTGTTTATGAAGAGAAACTTAAAACACTTGCCGACAGCAAGGAGCAGCTGCTGGAAGAAATATCCAACCTGAAACAACAGAAAACAAGGGTTGAGTGTACTGTTCATTTCAAGGATGAGATAAGTGACTGTGAGGAACGGTTGAGAAACATATCTTCCGAAGAAAAGGATACCGCCGTGAAAGCTGACCGTCTGAAACTGGAGTGCGACCGCCTAAGACAGAAGTCAGAAGCGGAAACTATGATAGTTGAAAAAGAGTATGATACGAAAATAGATGAGGCTCTACGCTGCAGGAAACAGTTGGACGCAGAAATGGAATCATTGAATGTGCTGATAAACAGCAGCAAAGGCTCTTTTTGCGAATGGCTCGACAAGAACAGGCCAGGATGGCAGGAAAATATAGGTAAGATTGCAGATGAACAACTTATACTCTACAATCAGAATCTTTCTCCTGAACTCTCAACCGATGGAAGTAATTCTTTCTATGGCGTAAAAATTAATTTGGCTGAAGTACAGCGTGAATTACGTTCACCGGAACAGCTTAAAGCTGAGTTTAAGGCCAAATCTTCCGAAAGAGATGAATATACTAGAAAAATAAGCCTTCTGAATGAAGAAAAAACGAAGCGTACTGAAGAGATAAAGAATAAGTACAGAAAGCAGATTTCAGCAATATCGGGCGAAAGGCAGGTTCTTGAAATTCAGTTACAGCAATATCCGCTTCAGATTAAGAATATAAAGGCGGAACAGGCTTCGTGGGAACGCAAAGAATCGGAGTGGAAAAGAAACAGGCTGGATGAGATAGAAACACTTCTTGGAGGCAAGGAAAAGGAAAGGCAAAAATGTTGCAATAATGAAGAACTTCTGAAACAGGAGAGAGAAAAGCGGATTCTTCTGATTAATGAAGAGCTGAGAAAGGCGGAAAAGAAAGAACGCAGTGCTGTTGAAGTTGAGATACAGGCAGTACAAAATGAACTGTCCGACCGGCGTACAGATGCGGATAACAGAAAAAAAGAACTTCACAAGTTGCAGAACGAGGAGTTGAACGGTAAAGGAGCTGACACATCGGTTATAAATTCCTATAAAGCAAA
Source organism: Bacteroides cellulolyticus (assembly GCF_025567135.1). Classification (NCBI taxonomy): domain Bacteria; kingdom Pseudomonadati; phylum Bacteroidota; class Bacteroidia; order Bacteroidales; family Bacteroidaceae; genus Bacteroides; species Bacteroides cellulolyticus. Next base: position 473,988 of record NZ_JAOQJJ010000001.1, on the reverse strand, counting down.
AATTGATGCTATAAAGTCTGAGTTGGATTATATATCGCAAAAACAGTCGTTGGTGTGGAATTATGAGAAAGACAAGAGAGAACTGTTTGACCGTGAGCCGGAATTGCGCGACACCAAGAAGAACAATGAGATGCATCTGGACGAGCTTGAAGAAAAATACGCGTTGCGGAAAAACAAACTCACCGCTCAGTATGAAACTGTAAAAAACAGTATAAACGAAAAGTCGGCCGAACGTGATGCCATTAAGAACGATCTTTGCGTTCTTGAGAATTTCCGCAAAGATGAAGGCTTCTGTCCTCCGGAGTCGTACACTCATGAAGAACTACCTACCAATAAACCTTGTGGTAAGATAGTGGAAGAGCTGAAAAGTCAGATTGTTTCTTTTGGCAAGGATACTGAGAATTTCAAAAAATCGGTAAATCTGTTTAACAGTAACTTTACTGCAAGAAATACTTTCAGTTTTCCTCAGTCATTGTCGTGTGATTCAGATTACATGGATTTCGCATCCAATTTATGCGAGTTTGTGGAAAACAATAAAATCACAGAATATCAGAACCGCATAAGTGAAAGGTACGTAAACATAATAAGACGCATATCAAAGGAAACAGGAGAACTTACCCAAAGCGAAAGTCTTATTAATAAGACTATTAAAGATATTAATGACGATTTCATCAAGCGTAATTTTGCAGGAGTTATCCGCAGTATCGAACTCAGAGCTTTGCAGAGTAACGACAAACTTATGCAGCTTCTTATAGAAATAAAGAATTTCAATGATGGGAACACCTTCAACATGGGTGAAATGGACCTGTTCTCACAGGATTCGCGCGAGAACGTTAATCTCAAGGCTGTAAAATATCTTAATTCATTCAGTAAACTGCTCAAGGATGAGCCTTCCAGGAAGAGTCTTGTCGTTTCTGATACCTTTAATCTGGAGTTCCGTATTATCGAAAATGATAATGACACAGGCTGGGTTGAGAAAATAGCGAATGTAGGTTCCGACGGCACAGACATACTGGTTAAAGCAATGGTAAACATCATGCTTATCAATGTCTTCAAGGAAAAAGTCTCAAGGAAATTCGGAGATTTCAAGGTGCATTGTATGATGGATGAAATCGGTAAGCTGCATCCCAATAATGTGAAAGGCATACTTGAATTTGCCAATTGCCGCAACATATTACTTATCAACAGTTCGCCTACCACCTATAATGTTGAGGATTATAAATATACTTATCTGTTAAGTAAAGACGCGAAAAGCAATACAAGGGTAGTGCCATTGCTTACACGAAAATAAGAATACCTTGTAATAATATGGAAATAAATAAAAAGAGATTTACAATATCTGTCGCGAAAAAATTACTTTATATGCTTGAAGGAAAAACTCTTCCTTCAAGCTCGCTTCCTCGATGGATAGTTGATGAATTAAGGATAGAGGGGCTTATTACCGGAATAGCCAGTGGCAGCAGAGTTTCCTATCGCCTTACAGATTCTGTGGCATTCGGTAGATATGTTTCAGATAATTATACATCCGGCACTTCTCTTGAAAGATGGATTGAAATCTTTTCCGGTGAGAACAAAGACTTGCAGCGCAGTATGCTTGTACAGGAAACAGGCGATTCCAAGACTTTTAAGCTCCGAACTTTCAGAGGTTTTCTTGTGAACTGTTACGAACCTGTTCATGCAAGAATAGGGAATAGTGATTTTGTTATATCCCCTCCGGAAGGAAGTGCTGTTTTCATACAAAACCCGGATGAATTTTATATACCGTCAGACGTGACAGTGGTGGGAATGGAAAATGGTGAGAACTTCCGTCATATACGGAGTCAGAAAAATCTGTTTGGAGATAATAAAATTTTGTTTGTTTCCAGATACCCCCAGTCGGCAGATTTAAGGGAATGGCTTATTAAAATTCCTAATAGATATATACATTTTGGAGATTTTGATCTGGCAGGTATATGTATATATCAGTCAGAGTTTTATAAATTTTTGGGCGACAGAGCGAGTTTCCTTATTCCCGAAGATATAGAAGAAAGGTTGAAATCCGGGAATAAGGGACTGTATGACGCTCAATATCTTAGATATAAAAATCTGAAGATTATAGATTCACGTTTGAACGGGTTGGTTGAAATGATTCATCATTATGGTAGGGTGTATGAACAGGAAGGATACATTGAAAAATGTACATATTAAATTAACCGTTAAAATCATAAAGTCCCTTCTTCCATCCCTCAAAAGGACACTTATCTTTTATTTCGTTATACAACTTGCAATTAAAAGAGAATAACTTATCAGCTTCATCCAAGACTTTTTTATCACCAATAAAATCTAAAAGATTAAAGTCCGGTTCTGTATCTATCGTGAATGATATAGCACCAATATTGTCTTCATCCGGGAACGAAATAAAGGTATAAGGAGTTTCTCCGGTAAAAAGATTACATACGGTCGGGCAATGTTTTTCTAACATCTGAAGCAGGCGTCCTGGATTTTCATGATTATTCAGACGATTAAAGAAAGTTCCCCAGCAACATGTAAGACTAAGTTGGTTGATTCCGATTGGAACCAGGCATACAACACCATATAATCCCTTGTTTACCTTAAGAATCAATTCTATATGATTCTGACGAACTGCATAAGTATAAGAATACCCTTTCAAAAAGGTTGCACCAGCTTTTTTATCAACGAAATTACGCATATTGAAATTCTACTATATTAACATTTACTTTGCCTGTTGTAAGTAATAATCAAAAATGTACCAGATAATAATTTAAGAATTAAGTATCAGTGTGACAAAGGTATATAAAAAACTTCATTTTTATGTGCTGGTGTAATAATAAAAAGAAGATTTTTTATATTTTCTTTATCAAAGAAACCGTAACACGTTCGTGTTCCGCGCGCGTCACGTTCGTGTTCCGCTTGTTACACGTTCGTGTTCCACGCGTTACACGTACGTGCAACGCTTTCTGAGACAGCCTGTTTTGACAAATTATTATGCTTTTATTACCTTTTTCAGGCGCTTGTCATGTTTCCCGAAGTCAAATGTTATGTAATAATATGTAGCAAAAAAGCCCTTTTCTCTGATAAATGATATTTTTCTTCAAAAAAAACTATCATTTTATTTGTTTATATCAAAAAAGCCTTTACCTTTGCAATCGTAATAACAAAAATAACAGAAAAAGTATGAAAGCAACTAACATTATCATTAACCTGGCAGTCCTGCATATTATTCGCGTCGTGGTCCTGGAACCAAGAGGTGAGGAAGGTTCATGTATGTAGTTGCATATATATGATATTGATGAAAGCCTTTCTCACATGTGTATGAGAAAGGCTTTTTGATTAAATAAGGAGAGATAAAAATGAAAAATGAGTTACGCAGTTCGATGAGTACACAAGGCCGACGTATGGCCGGTGCAAGAGCATTATGGGTGGCAAATGGAATGAAAAAGGAAATGATGGGCAAACCTATCATTGCTATTGTGAATTCATTTACACAGTTCGTTCCTGGACACACACATTTGCATGAGATAGGTCAGCAGGTGAAAGAGGAAATAGAGAAGTTAGGATGTTTTGCCGCTGAGTTCAACACTATCGCGATAGACGACGGTATAGCAATGGGACATGACGGAATGCTCTATTCGCTGCCATCAAGAGATATCATTGCCGACAGTGTGGAATATATGGTGAACGCTCATAAGGCTGATGCTATGGTCTGCATTTCAAACTGCGACAAGATCACTCCGGGTATGCTTATGGCTTCCATGCGACTGAATATTCCTACGGTGTTTGTGTCAGGCGGTCCGATGGAAGCAGGAGAGTGGGGCGGTCAGCATCTTGACTTGATAGATGCGATGATTAAGTCGGCCGACCCGACAGTGAGCGACGAGGATGTAGATCAGATAGAAAGACATGCATGTCCGGGATGCGGATGCTGCTCGGGTATGTTTACTGCAAACTCAATGAACTGTCTGAACGAGGCTATCGGTCTGGCTATTCCGGGCAACGGAACTATAGTCGCAACTCACGAAAACCGCAAGCAGTTGTTCAAGGATGCTGCGGCTCTCATCGTAAAAAATGCTTATAAATATTATCAGGACGGTGACGAAAGCGTATTGCCAAGGAGCATCGCTACGCGTCAGGCTTTCCTTAATGCGATGACACTTGATATTGCTATGGGTGGTTCTACAAATACAGTGCTTCACCTGCTGGCAATAGCTCATGAGGCAGAGGTGGATTTCACAATGGATGATATCGACATGTTGTCACGCCGTGTGCCTTGTCTCTGCAAGGTAGCTCCAAACACTCAGAAATACCACATTCAGGATGTGAACAGAGCTGGAGGTATCATGAATATCCTGGCGCAGCTGAACAAGGGCGGTTTGCTCGATACATCAGTTTCACGTGTAGATGGTATGACACTGGCTGAGGCTATTGCAAAATATGATATCTCTGTAGAAAGTGTTGATGCTGAAGCAAAAAGAATATATACAAGCGCTCCGGGTGGAAAGTTTTCTATCAAACTTGGCTCGCAGGGCAATTATTATAAGGAACTCGACACAGACCGTGCTACAGGATGTATCCGCGATTTGGAACATGCTTACAGCAAGGATGGCGGACTGGCAGTGCTGAAAGGCAATATCGCGCAGGATGGCTGTGTGGTGAAGACTGCCGGTGTGGATGAAAGTATATGGAAGTTCTCGGGACCTGCAAAGGTGTTCGATTCTCAGGAATCGGCTTGCGAAGGTATCCTTGGAGGAAAGGTGGTAAGCGGCGATGTGGTGGTAATCACTCACGAAGGACCTAAGGGTGGTCCGGGTATGCAGGAGATGCTTTATCCTACATCGTATATAAAATCAAAACATCTCGGAAAGGAATGTGCACTGATTACAGACGGACGTTTCAGTGGCGGTACATCGGGATTGAGTATCGGACATATATCTCCTGAAGCGGCTGCCGGAGGAAACATCGGTAAGATTGTGGATGGTGATATCATCGAAATAGATATACCGAACCGCAGTATCAATGTAAAACTTTCGGATGAAGAACTTGCCGCACGTCCGATGACACCTGTCACTCGCGACCGCAAGGTGTCTAAGGCACTCAAGGCTTACGCAAGCATGGTAAGTTCGGCTGATAAAGGTGGAGTAAGAATTGTTGACTAAAAAGCATATACATATGAAAGAGAAAATATCAGGTGGTGAAGCATTGATGCGCTCGCTGGAGCATCAGGGAGTAAAGACTATCTTCGGTTATCCCGGAGGAGCGATAATGCCTGTATTCGATGCTTTATATGATCATAGAGATAAACTTAACCATATATTGGTACGTCACGAACAGGGTGCTGCACATGCCGCACAGGGATTTGCCAGAGTTTCCGGTGAAGTGGGGGTATGTCTGGTGACAAGTGGCCCGGGAGCGACAAATACCATAACAGGTGTAGCTGATGCAATGATAGACAGTACACCTATCGTGGTGATAGCAGGACAGGTCGGAGCAGGTCTTCTCGGCACTGACGCCTTTCAGGAGGTTGACCTAGTTGGTATCACACAGCCTATTTCAAAATGGAGCTATCAGATACGCCGTGCAGAGGATGTGGCTTGGGCTGTGGCAAGAGCTTTCTATATTGCCCGTTCAGGACGTCCGGGACCTGTGGTACTCGACTTTGCGAAGAATGCCCAAATAGAAATGACGGATTACGAACCGGTAGATGTTGATTTCATTCGCAGCTATGATCCTGATCCGGAAACAGATCCTAAGGCTTTGGCAGAGGCTGTCAGATTTATCAATGAGTCTCAAAAACCTTTGGTTCTCGTAGGGCAGGGCGTTGAATTAGGTAATGCTCAGGAAGAGTTGCTTAAGTTTGTAGAAAAAGCTGATATTCCTTGTGGATGCACATTGTTGGGACTTTCGGCAATGCCTTCGGAACATCCTCTGAACAAGGGAATGCTGGGAATGCACGGAAATCTCGGTCCAAATGTAAAGACCAACGAATGTGATGTGCTTATTGCAGTCGGTATGCGTTTTGACGACCGTGTGACAGGGAAACTTGAAACATACGCCAAACAGGCAAAGGTGATACACCTTGATGTTGATCCTTCGGAGATAGGCAAGAATGTACCTGTACATGTTCCGGTGCTTGGTGACTGCAAACGTACTTTAGGTCTGCTTACAGAACTTATCCAGCCTAACAAGCACACTGCTTGGATAGACAGTTTCAGCCAGTATGAACAGCAGGAATTCGAAAAGGTTATCAAACGCGAAGTATATCCGGAAAATGGCCCGATAAATATGGGTGAAGTGGTAAATGCAGTGAGCGAGGCTACCAACCATGAGGCGGTACTGGTAACAGACGTAGGTCAGAATCAGATGATGTCATGCCGATACTTCAAGTTTACGAAGAACAGAAGTGTAGTAACATCAGGCGGTATGGGAACTATGGGATTCTGTATCCCGGCTGCAATAGGAGCCACATTCGGTAGTCCGGAACGTACGGTATGTGCTATAATGGGTGATGGTGGTCTTCAGATGACAATGCAGGAACTTGGTACTATCATGGAACAGAAAGCTCCGGTCAAGATGATTCTGATGAACAACAACTATCTGGGAAATGTACGTCAGTGGCAGGCAATGTTCTTCAACAGAAGATATTCGTTCACTCCGATGATGAATCCTGACTATATGCAGATAGCATCGGCGTATGGTATTCCTTCAAGAAGAGTTATTGAGCGTGAAGAGCTTAAAGACGGAATAGAGGAGATGCTTGCAACAGACGGTCCGTTCCTTCTTGAAGTATGCGTAGTGGAAGAAGGTAATGTATTGCCGATGACTCCTCCGGGAAGCTCGGTTAACTATATGATGATGGATTTGGATTGCTAACGAGTAGGAGGATTAAAAATGGAAAATAAGACATTATATACTATCATAGTTCATTCGGAAAACATAGCCGGTTTGCTTAATCAGGTGACTGCCGTTTTTACACGCCGACAGATTAACATCGAAAGCCTTAACGTGTCGGCTTCCTCTATTGCTGGAGTACACAAATATACAATCACTTGCTGGACAACTGCAGATATTGTGGAGAAGGTTGTACGCCAGATAGAGAAGAAAATGGATGTCATTCAGGCACACTATTTTACAGATAAGGAAATCTTTCAACGCGAGGTGGCTATGTATAAGGTATCTACACCGGAGTTTCAGAACAATCCTGAGGCATCGAAGGTAGTCAGAAGATTTAATGCACATATTGTTGAAGTAAATCCGGTGTTCTCTATAATAGAGATGGTTGGTATGAGCGATGAGATAACATTCCTGTACGAGGATTTGAAAAGGCTTAATTGCGTTCTTCAGTTTGTACGTTCTGGAAGAATTGCTGTATCTACCAGTTGTTTTGAACGTGTGAACGAGTATCTTGCTCACCGTGAGGAAAGATATAAAAAAGGACTTTAAAACATTTCTTGTTATGGGAGAAGAAAATAAAGTTGGCACATATAACTTTGTCGCAGAACCATTTCATGTTGACTTTACAGGAAAGTTGACGATGGGAGTTTTGGGTAATCATCTGCTTAACTGTGCTGGTTTTCATGCCACAGAACGTGGCTTTGGCATTGCCGAACTGAATGAAAGCCATTTTACGTGGGTGCTATCCCGTCTGGCTATAGAGATGGAAGAATTCCCAATGCAGTATGAGAAATTCAGTGTACAGACATGGGTGGAGAATGTTTACCGCCTGTTTACCGACCGAAACTTCTCTATTCTCGACAAGGATGGAAAACCTATCGGTTATGCGCGTTCAATATGGGCGATGATAGATCTTAAAACACGTAAGCCGGCCGATTTGCTTACACTGCACGGTGGCAGTATCGTTGACTATATATGCCAGAAGGAATGTCCAATCGAGAAGCCAGGAAGAATAAAGGTTGCTTCGGTAGAGCCTGTAGGTGAATATGTGGCAAAATATAGCGATATAGACTGCAACGGACATGTGAACAGTATAAAATACATAGAGCATATACTTGACTTGTTTCATATGGATGTCTTCCGCGAAAAAATGATACATCGTTTTGAGATGGCGTATGTTGCGGAAAGTTATTTCGGCGATAAGCTGACCTTCTATCGTGAACAGATTTCGGATAATGAGTACGATATAGAAGTGAAGAAGAACGATAGTGAGGTGGTAGTAAGAAGCAAAGTGATATTTAAGAATTAAAAATTAATAATTAAGAATGAGTTGATGGTTGTTAGTTATTGGTAACTGACCGGAAGGAAACCTGGTCAACTTGTCAACTCGTAACTAACCTATAAACTTACAAACTTAAGAACTTATAAACTTATAAACTTAAAAACTTATAAAAAACATGGCACAATTAAATTTTGGCGGTGTGATGGAAAATGTAATCACCCGCGATGAATTTCCATTGGAAAAAGCACGTGAAATCTTGAAAGACGAAACAATTGCAGTTATAGGATATGGAGTACAGGGACCAGGTCAGTCATTGAACCTTCGCGACAACGGATTCAATGTCATCGTAGGTCAGCGTCCGGGCAAAACATACGAAAAAGCTATCGCTGACGGATGGGTACCTGGAGAAACATTGTTCGGTATCGAAGAGGCATGTCAGAAAGCTACTATCGTAATGTGTCTTTTGTCTGATGCTGCTGTAATGTCTGTATGGCCTAAAATCAAACAATATCTTACTCCTGGTAAGGCTTTGTATTTCTCACATGGTTTCGCTATTACTTGGAACGACCGTACAGGTGTGGTTCCTCCTGCTGACATCGATGTTATCATGGTTGCTCCTAAAGGATCAGGTACTTCATTGCGTACAATGTTCCTCGAAGGCCGTGGCTTGAACTCATCATACGCTATTTATCAGGATGTAACCGGCAAGGCATTCGACAGAACCATCGCTCTTGGTATCGGTATCGGTTCAGGATATTTGTTCGAAACTACATTCCAGCGTGAAGCTACTTCTGACCTTACAGGTGAACGTGGTTCATTGATGGGTGCTATTCAGGGATTGCTTCTTGCACAGTACGAAGTATTGCGTGAAAACGGACATACTCCTTCTGAAGCATTCAACGAAACTGTAGAAGAGCTTACTCAGTCATTGATGCCATTGTTCGCTAAGAACGGTATGGACTGGATGTACGCAAACTGTTCTACTACAGCTCAGCGTGGTGCTCTTGACTGGATGGGCCCGTTCCACGATGCTATCAAACCTGTAGTTCAGAAATTGTATCAGAGTGTTAAGAGCGGTAACGAAGCTCAGATTTCTATCGACTCTAATTCTAAGCCTGACTATCGTGAAAAACTTGAAGCAGAATTGAAAGCTTTGCGTGAAAGCGAAATGTGGCAGACTGCTGTTACAGTACGTAAACTTCGTCCTGAAAACAACTGATAATTTATTATAAGAGAATCTTTATTCCCTCTTTGTGGCTTACTGTTGCAGAGAGGGAATTTTTTTGTAATGGATTTTTATGTCATTTTATGTTTTGTGGATTTTTCTACAGATTCTAATCCTCCAGCAGATAAGTCTATACTGTATTCCTTTCCATTTGGAGTGCGCAGGGTACACGACTTATGCCTGGTATCTACTTTATAGATCATTTGTCGGTTGAGAAGCAGATTTCTTCCGGCTCTTATGAAATGTTCTTCGCCCAGTCGGGTTTCGATGACACCAAGACGTTCTAAGATGATTTCCTCGCCTGTTGTTAGGGTGGCATTCGAATAATTACCGCTGGCACGCACAAATACGATTTCTTTTTTCCCTATGAACAATGTGCCGTTCAACGTTCGGAATGGGAATTTGTCTGAATCAGGTCTTGCCGGTACGTATGGTAAGGCATTGTGTTCGTCACGTTCTTTGATGCGCTGTATTGCTTTTGCCAGTTCGGACACTTCAACCGGTTTAAGAAGGTAGTCGGCAGCAGCCAGTCGGATAGCCTGGAGCAGATACTCCGAGTTGTTGTAAGCTGTGGTGAAGATGATATGTGGCAGTGGCATGGCTTCTTTCAGTTCACACAGAAGTTGCAGCGTGGTGGAACCTTGCAGCTGAATGTCAAGGAATAGTATGTCCGGCCGGTGGCGCAGTATGGCTTTCAATGCCGAATTGTAATCTTCGCAACATTCTACTATATCAATATCCGGGTGGTAATCTTCAAGTTTTCTGATGAGGGACAAGCGTGGAAGCCGTTCGTCTTCTACGATTATGGCACGGTATTTTTTCATGTGCAGGTTTGATTAGAAATAATTATAATTATAGGGAATGTATAACTCAAAACGAGTGCCGCAGCCATTCCCGTCTGTATCTTTCAGGTCTGTCACTGTTTGTACAATATGCTCGGCGTTACGCTGGTTGTAAAGTTCAATTTGTTGTTCCATGATACTTAGTCCTTGTTTGGTGGATGTAGCGGAGAGGGTTGCGGCTGCTTCGCGTCCTACCCCGTCATCGGTGACGGATACGCATACGCCTCCTGTCTTAGCTTTTACCTCGATGAGGATGTGCCCGCGACCTGGTTTGTTACGCAGGCCATGTTTCACTGCATTTTCGCAGTATGTGTGCAACATCATGTTGGGCACTTGCACGGAGGTGTCCGCTTGTGGACTGATGTTGATGTCGTAGGCAAGGTTGTCGCCATAGCGTAACTGCTCAAGCATTAGATAGAGGCGGGCGTACTCAAGTTCCTTGGCGAGGGAACGCGAGGGTTTGTCAACATCCATCAGCAAAGTGTTGGTGAAACGGGAGTAAAGGGCAAGATACTTGTTGGCTTCCTCCACTGAATGGTTCATTATAAAATACTCTATGCCTGCCAGTACGTTGGAATTGAAGTGTGGAATGGACTTTAGTCGGATTGACTTCAACAGCAGGTTATTCAGCCTGGTTTCGCGTAATAGTTTCTGCATCTGTTCCCGTTCGTGGCGTTTGTAGTAATGGTAGGCCAATGCCCAAATACCACCAGCCATTAGTAGTCCTAATATTATCCAAAATAACGGTCGTTGCCACAAGGTAGGGTCCAGATGTATGTCTATAGTAACAGGTGATGAGGAGAACGAGCCTATTAATGCTTCTATCTCCAGCCGGTAGCGTCCTGGCAGCAGGTTGTTGAATTGTAGTTCGCGGATTGTTTGAGGTTGCGACCACTGGTCTTGAAGACCTTTAAGACGATAACGGTAGCATACGTTACCTGTGGCGGAGTGGGATACGGCGATAAAGGAGAAACGCAAGTGCCGCATCGGATAGGATAGTGTTATTTGCTGTGTTGATACTGGCAAGGTGTGCCAGTCAACATTATCGGTCGAGGCCTCTATTGAGGTTAGCTCAATGTCCGGTACGGAATATTGGCATGTCAGTTCGCGAGGACGGAATGAGACGGTTTGGTCAACGCAAGGTATCCATACAGTGCCGTCGTCTGCCTCGGCTATGTTTGCCAATAGCGGTTCGATACCTGTAAAACCGTTGTAGCGGTTGAAGAACATAGTTTGCAAAAGTCGGTTTTCGGTTATGTACAGTCCGTTTACCACTGCCACAATTAGAAAGTTGTCGCTCGTCTGGCAGATGGATCGGATGGGACTTTCGTAGTCGTGAATCATGATTGCGGAGTCATTGCGAACGGTATAGAGCTTTTCGCCAGATGCAAGGAGTATTTCGCCTTGCAGTGTGGCGGTCATGGCAGTGCATGGAATACCTTCGTCAGGTTGGTGAATGGCAACCTGTTTGTTTCCGCTTATCCGTACAGGACCATATGCTGTTCCCACATACAGGTTACCATATCCGTCAGGACAGGCGCAGAAAATGTCGCGCAGACCTTTGTGGGTGTTTATGATACGTCCGTGGCGGTCTGTGACGAACAGTACCTGCCTGGTGGCGACAAGCAGGCTGTCACCATATCCGGCAAGGAAACGGTAGTTAAGTAGGGGCAGGCCGAGCCATTGTCTTCTGGTATCTTCGCAAGCCAGTATGTCGCCTTGACCAAGCAGGTAGGTGGTTTGGCCTATGCGGGCGGTGTATGGAAGGAAATAGTTGTCTTTGCTTTTTGGATAGGGAAGCGGACGCAGTTCCTTGGCAGTGTAGCCTTCCAGTAGTTTTCCGTTCAGCGTGCCGCCTATCAAGTGGCCTTCCGGGGTGACACTTATGGCGCGGAGTATATCGTTTCGGTCGGTTAACGTATGGTTCATGAAATTCAGCCGGAAGAAGTTGTAAACTCCCTGGTAAGTAGCGAGCCAGATATTTCCTTCGCGGTCTATGAACATCTGCCTGATGAGGTTGATTCCATCTACGAGTCGCTCTACTTTATTTTTAGTGGGAGTGAAACGGTAGAGGTTGTGCGCATCGTGCAGGTAGATATTGCCTTGTCTGTCTGTGCAGGCATCAATGCCGTAGTCTGGTGCGAGGAAGCGGAAAGACACTATACGTTGCGCCGAAGCACCGCGGCAGCAATATACCCCATCGGCGGCGAAAAGGTAAAGCGTGCTGTCTGTCCGAAGCAGCGAGTAGCCTTGTGGGACAAGAAGGGCAGGCAGCTGCGTGCCATCTGCTTTGACACGGTAAGTGCGTTCTGCGGTAGGTATATAGAAGATACCGTCTGTTGTGTCGGCAAACACACGTCGGCAGGCGTCCATTTCGTCGAGCAGTGGAGAGCGCAGTACGGTTTCTGTATCTTCAGCGGTGAGGCGGCAAATTTCCCGTTCTTGTTCATGCTCGTTTTCCAGCAGGAGGTAGTCCGGCGGTAATGATGATGAATTAAGGTTGTTCAGCAGCATCCCTCGGTTGTTTAGCGGACTGGTGTCAGTCAGTCCGTTTTCTCCGGCGAGGTGCTTGCGACGGAAACCTAAGGCTGTGACACCAAGTGAGTCCTCATGAAAGGCTACTATGTTTTCCGGTCTTCCCCCCTTGAGATATGGCACGAACTCGAAACCGTCATAGCGTACAAATCCTGCAAGGGTACCTATCCAGATGTACCCCTTTCTGTCCTGATGGATGCACTCGGTGAGCATTTGTGGAAGACCATCCTGCGTGGTGTAGCGGCGGAAAGCGTATTTCGAGGTAATGGCTGTAGTATCATGTGTGTTACATAGCACGGATGTAGGGAGCAGTAGGTCTAGTGCGAAGAACAGGCAAGCGAATAAGTGACATATGTTTTCTTTCCGTAACATGGCGTTTTAGATAAGATTTCTTTTTGCAAATATATACCTTTTCTCTTATTAATCCAATGCAGCAATTGGGTGGAAAAGTAAAATTGTGGTTCATGCTTTCTGTCGTACTGTTCGTGTAAACAATGTATATGTTCGTGTAAAGTAGGTTTGTAACCTGTTGCAGATAAGTGTATTAAATCTTATCTTTAAAGAAAAACGAAGTATGTTTCCGAACATTATTTTATTGTATTAACCTAATATTATATGTTATGAAAACGAGATTCTTCTACTTGGCAATGTGCATCTTCGCAGTCCTCTTTCTGATGACGGCTTGCGATAAGGAAGACCAGCCATCCATCGGTCAGACACAGCTTGCGGCTCCGGTGGTTACGGTTAAAATTGATGTTCACGCAAAGACCATCGTGGTGTCATGGCAGGCGGTGGAGAATGCTGACAACTACCACTACAAGATTTCCGGCGACGAAACCCTGTACAAAACCGGGGAGACGCGCCTCGAACTCCAGCCGTACAGTAAATTCGAGGGAGGCAGCCACTCCATCACGGTGCAGGCGGTCAGCAACGCCCAGCCCGATTTGTTCAGCCCTTCGGAGTGGGGCAAGGCAGACTTCACCGTGGAAAGCACGAAGCTGCAGGCACCCGAAGCACTGAATGCCGATGTGAATAAGGAGAGCTGCACCGTGACCGTCACGTGGGCACCCGTCGCGAATGCCGTTTCCTACCTCTACAAGATAGACGACGGGGAGGAAGTGCCCGTTGACGAACCCGAAATCAGCTTCAGCCTCTTCGACTACGCTCCGGGCGAGCACAGTGTGAGCGTCAAGGCACTGGCTGAAGGAGACGCTCCGACCGGACGCAGCGCAAGCGTCAAGGCGGTGACAGCGGTGGCATCGTCAGACTGGAGCGAGGTGTACACCTTCACCATCACCGACGAGCCGCTGCCCGGCATGCTGGGCAACAAGCCGCTCGACCATGCACGCTTGGGCGACTTCTACCTCAACGACGGCTCCCTGCTGCGTGGCGACAGCGAGCTGAGTAAGGAACTGGCGGATGCCTGCATCGGCATCGTGTTCTACGCCGGAAGGCATGAGACCGACCGCTCCGACTATACCCAACCGCTCACCGAAGGCGGTCCCGTGCTGGGCAGCACCGTCCACGGCTATGTCGTATCGCTGACGCATGTACCGAACCAGACGAACTTCGACAACCCCGGTGGATACGGGGTAAATGAATTTGGAATAAAATCCAGGATGTGCAACGCTGTGACAGACGATGGTAATACAGACGTGGATACGAGAACGGAGCATCGCTATACGCATATGGGTACCATCGATAGCGAGGAAGATTTCAACGGTTATTACAACTGCATGGCTATGCTGAAGCATGAAGCCACACGCCGTCCTTGTTGTTTACACCCAGCCTTGGAAGCTGCCATCAACTATGGTAAAAAGAACTGTGGCTGGGAACAAAGTCTGGATGGCAGTGCATGGGTTTGGACTAGAATAGAAGTCGGTGACATTTACAACTGGCAACTTTCGCTCGCGGCTCCTCAGAATAGCAGCGGATGGTTCCTGCCATCTTACGGACAAATGTCTTGCGTCGGCGTACCCCGTTTTGAACCCGCTAAATCAAGATTTATGGAGGGACAATTCGAGAAAGTCAAGAATACGACCACACGAGAAGAATTGAAAGAACATATACGTGTGGTTGGTGAAGATATTCCTAATGAATATGACGATTTTGATAGACGTTACCTTCACACCTCATCTGATAAAGTGGACAATAATGGGAATCCCATCCCGCGCTATTTTGGATATACTAATACTGCGGGCTACTATGTACGTCCTGTTCTGGCTTTCTGATAATGGTTGTTCAAAAATATCGCAAATGCTAAAAATATGAAGATGTATCCTATACTATTGTTGACAGCCTGTCTCTCCGCCGGATGCGGAGGGACAGGAGTAAGCGGAAACGCTGCCGAGGGGACAAACCTTTCCGGTACGGACGAGCGCAAGCCCACCGCTACCGTGTGCAATGAGACAAGGACGGTCAGCCTGAAGGACCCCTACATGCAGAACGCCCAAGTGCTTACCATCGAGTGTCTGCCCGGCTGGCAACTGGTGGGCAAGGTGGACTTGGAGGACTTCCAGCAGGCCAACGGCACTCCCAACGCCCAAATCAAAGGAAGCGACGGAGCCAGGCAACTGGGCTTCTACACCGAAATGGCCCGTTCCTACTACGACGAGAACGACGGTGTGGCTACCGGACAACGCCACCCCCTGCTGCGCAGCATGAAGTGGCCATATACCACCGCCGAGGACTACCTGCAATACGTGGTGAAGACGCAGTTCCCCGATGCACGGTCCATCGAACTGAAGGATGTGCAGACTTACGACAAACTGCCGGACGCGATGAGACAATACGCTGACAAATACGGCCAAATACTCCTGCGGAATTTCCAACAGGGTCTGGCCAACTCGGCAATGGGCAGCAGCTTTACCCAGATACGCGGTGCCAAAGCAGATGCGGCGGCCATTGTCTGTGTCATTAAGCTGGAAGATGGCAAGGAGGTGTACCACGTGGCGACGGCCTGCTTCTTCATCCTCGACGTGAGGATGCCTTACGGCACAATGCGCACCATCGACCGCCGTCTATGGAACGTACTTGAACTGACCACCTTCACGGCTGCCGACGAAAAGAGCCTGGACGTGGCCGGCACCGAAGCCTCGCGCATGAAAGGGTCAATTCAGCTCAATCCCCAGTATTCGCAAGCCATCGTTTCCATGCAGCAGGCGGGCATCGAGCAAATCAAGCAGAATGTGCGGGCGGGCATCATCCGCAATCAGCAGCAGGCCGCCCGCATCAGCGAGCAGCTCCGGCAGAATGCCGCCGAAATCAGCGACATACAGATGTCCATGTACGAGAGCACCAGTGCCATGCAGGACCGCGTGACGCAACTGCACAGCGAGGCCATACGGGGCGTGAACCCTTACGTGAGCAGCGACGGCACGGTGGTGGACATTCCCATCGGCAGCGGCACGCAGGTGTGGAGCACTTCGGACGCGGGTACTATCCTCTCGTCGGACAGCTACTTCTTCAATCCCAACATCGGGTCAACCATTGAGTACCAGCAGATGCAACTGCTGCGCTGACGGCATGGAACCGGATGACACTTGTTTAACCCTTAAATAATAACGAATTATGAGACGAATGATTATGTGGGCCATCGGCCTGTTAGTGATGGTATCGGCAGCCAATGCCCAGTTAAAAAAGGGAGACCTCATCGTAGGAGGAAACATCGGTTTGACGTTGGACATCGGTAGTACGGAAGTTGTAAGCGGATGGGGAGTAGTTAGAAGCAGTACGGACGTAGATGTGACATTTTCTCTTTCTCCGGGTGTCAACTATATGCTTACTGACAATTGGTATGTAGGTGGAGAATTAGGATTGTCAGTTGCACCTGGTGGAGCAAGCATATTTGCCATAGGGCCTTGTGGAGGTTATTACGTTCCGTTCAACAAGACGATTGGAATGATGAATACTCTAAGTATGGGGTTCGGAGTAGCCGAAAATGCATTTGCTTTCTCATTTGGATATACACCTGGACTGCTTATTTCCCTTTCCAGTAAGACATATCTTACTACGTCACTTGGGGCATTGGGATATAACTCCGGACAGAAATCCTTCTCCATTAATTTGCTGAGGGGAGCTTCGTTAGGATTTGTCTATGTGTTCTGATTATGAAAGCCAATTCATTTCCCTCGATATAATCAAACCTGTAGTTCAGGAATAGTATTAAGGTGTAAAGAGCGGTAACAAAGCCTCGATTTCTATCTTTTCAATTCCTCTCTGTTGCGGTTTTTCCGTCATGGAGAGGATTTTTTATAGAAAATAAATTTTATTATTGTCTGAATGTATAATATGTCGTGCTTTTGACTAATTTTGTTGACGATGATTTCAATCTTGGTATTAACATAAAAATTATACGGATATGAATAACGAATTTTTGGAGATTATAAAGACTCGTCGCAGTTGCCGTCAGTATAAGGCTGAGCAGATTACTGACGAAGAATTGAAAGCAGTGTTGGAAGCCGGTACATACGCGCCTACATCAAGAGGCATGCAGTCGCCTTACATTGTAGCTGTGCAGAATGATGATATAAGAAAGAAATTGGCTGGAATGAATGCCCGTGTGATGGGGGTTACCACTAACCCATATTATGATGCACCTACATACGTCCTAGTATTTACTCCTGCAAATGCCAATAATCCTATACAGGATGGTAGTTGCGTATTGGAGAATATGATGCTTGCTGCCCACGCAATAGGGCTTGCAAGTTGTTGGATTCATAGGGAAAGGGAAATGTTTTCTACGGATGAAGGAAAGAAACTGATGGAAAGTTTCGGATTGCCTGAAGGACTTGTTGGAATTGGAGCTCTTGCCTTAGGATATCCTGCAAAATCGGCTGATGCTCCTAAGCCCCGTAAAGTGGATTACTACAGGGTTATAAAGTGATACACTATAAGATATAATAAAAGCCATGGCTGAATCAATGTCTGATTATGCCATGGCTTTGTTGTTTTTATAAATTAACGTCAGCCATCTCGCCTCCTTTTTTCGCTCTGTATGTATCTTTAGGTTCTATAAATGATGTAAACTCAACTTGTATATATTCACTGGTCTTCGTGAATTCAATTTCACCAATTTTTTCTCCTTTGCTATTTTTTATAACATCTGATGGAATTTTAGTGAATGTTCCGTTCCATTCTACGATTGGAACATTTAATCTTGAATTTGCTGCTGCCCAATCTTCATACGTACAATTAAAGGTATATCCGGAACTATTCTTTGATATTGTTATTTTTGTTTCTCCTGTATCTTCTGAACCACCGATATATAAACCTGTTATATCATCGTCTTCTGTTACTTCTTCTGTGCTACAACCTACAAAGCCTGCTGCCATGGCCAAACATAACACTAAATAAAAAGCTCTGCTTTTGATTGATTCGATTAATGTTCTTGTTTTCATAAGATTTGTGTTTTTAACTGTTATCATGATACAAAATTAAGTTATATATATGAACAAAAAAAGAGACTGCCGGGGAAAATTGCAGTCTCTTGTTCTTTAGGGACAAACTCTTTTGTCTCTCTGACTTACTTGCTTTCACAAGCTTGAAGTCAGGATATATAAATCTATTACTATGAAAAACATGCGAATATAACCATATTCCGTGATATATGCATTATAAAAGCTCGGAAAACTGCCTTAAATTAACAGTAATTATATCAAAATGTTATTTCTTACACAAATCTTTATAATCACAGTACTGACATTTTTCTTCAATTTCTGTTTGAGAGAAACTTGTTTCAGGATTGAAAATCTCCTCTAAAAGAATGTTAAGACCATTACGGAATTCATCTTCGTGGATGCTGAAATCATCTACATCTTCTTTTTTTCGGGCTTCTCCCATTTGAACCACCGGTGAGTAGTTTTCCGATGCCGCCTTGTGTATATATAGCAGAGAAGGAGCAACCTTTAACGGATTGTTTTTCTCTCTCAGTTTCTTGCAGACGATTGATGCGTACATAAATGTCTGGAATATGTAGTTAGATCTTTTCTTGTCTTGGATGAACAGTGACTTTACGTCAGGTGGACACTGTGCGTCACCGCCAGTTTTGTAGTCCACTATTCGCAAAGTATTGTCTTTAGTATCCATACGGTCTATTATACCACCAATTCTGGATTTGATTACGCCTTTCGGAGTTTTGATATCAATTTCTTCATCTACGAATTTCTCTGAAGCAGTAAATGTGAAAGGAGCATATCTCAGGTCATTTCTTAACAGCTGTTTTATGTATCTCAGAATTACTGCAGAATTTATGAGCTGTAATCCGTTGTACTCGGGACGTTCTGTCAAAGGTATATTGAAGAACAGTTCCTTAAAACCGTTGTCAACATATTCCTGAAGTTTTACATCGTTTTGCAAAAGCTTTTCAAGAGAGTTGCAATCTATCACTTTGCCGTGCGTCGTGAGGTCTTTGTATATATGCTCGGCAGCATAGTGGAATATGCTTCCGAATTTTGCAGAATCTATCTCTGCACTTACTTCGTCAGGTGCGGTCAGCAATGCTACGTATTTGTAATAGAATTTCAGATTGCAGTCTATATATGTATTGAGTGCAGAAGGTGACAGAAGGGCCTTTTTATTTACTCTAATATCAAAATTGCTCTGCATTCGCTTCATTATCTCCGGAGTCTTCTTGATTTCAATCTTTTCGGTACCCTGTGGTGATTGGGCGGCCTCCAGCCTTTCACGTTTGATGTCGAATCCCCATTCGATGAGGAACTGGAGCATGAAGCGTGACATCTCTCCTCGGTTTATTCCGTCGCTTGATGTGTTGAAAAGAAGGGTTACCTTTTCAGCTCTTTGCAGCAGTCTGTAGAAGTAATATGCAAAAACGGCTATCTTATGGTCTATAGTAGTCATACCGAAAGCCTTTCTGATATTATATGGGATGAACGAGGCATCGCTTCCGCTTTTAGGCAGTTGTCCTTCGTTCACCGAAAGCATTACTACGTTTCTGAAGTCAAGATTTCGTGTTTCAAGTACTCCCATCACCTGCATACCGATTGCCGGCTCGCCGTGGAACGGAATGTTGGCCGACTGTATGACGCGTGAGAGCAGACGCTTGAATGTACTTTGGTTCACATCAAGGTCGCCCTCTTCTATAAGAGAGTTAAAACGGTTTACCATGGTATATGCTTTGAACAACGCTTCGCGATACAGCTGGTCAAGAGCTGTATCCATAGTAGCTGATTTCTTCTGATATACGGCTGCTACCTGTTTCAGTACTGTAGAAATCATCTGACAGATAGCATGGTTACTGTTGCAAGGCGTGAATATGGTTTCTGTAGTTTCGTCCTTTTTCAGTTCCGAAGGAAGGGGGTAGAAGCGGTTGTCGTGGATAAGAGATTTCTCCAGCTTCTCTGCTTCCTCGCTCAGGAGTTGTGTGTATGGATGTTTAAGCACACTCAAAACTTCGGCAAAAAGGAATCTGCCGTTTGACGGATTGTAGCCTGAGGTGTGAAGCTCAACAAGTGAGTTGATAAAGCTGCACGCAGGAGTCTGTGACAATGGAAATCCCATTGTGATATTGATATGACGTATATTTTCTGGCAGAGAATGCAGCACCGGCTGTAGTAAAGATTCGTTACACAATACTACCGCTGTTTCCTTTTCTTCCTCTGTCAGGTTTGTTCTTATCCATTGCGGAAGATACCTTGCCTGTCCGTTTTCGGTAGGCGATTCAATATATGTAATATCTTTCGGGGAGTTCAGATTGTTGAATACAGATGGTGGAAGTTCCGATGGGAAATCCCTTAGGTTGCGCTTTATGAATTCGCCTGCCTCGTGAGGATGCTTGTTGAGATAGAAATTGTCGTAATCCCAATAGAACATAGCCTTTCCAGCCTTATTCAGTTTGCTGAACAGAGTATGTTCCACCTTATTCAGCACGTTGAATCCTACGAAGACATATCTGTCGTAAGGGAGTTTGTCAATATCCATAGACTCCGTTACTTCCCTGTACATCATACCTTCGTAAGCTATACCCTGTTCGCTGAGTACGGCTCTGAATTCAGTATATATTTCTCCCAATACGTCCCAGATGTTGATGAATCGCTGTTTCAGTTCGGTAACCTTGTCGATGGAGAAATTCTTGAAGAACTGGCTTAATGCTTCCTTCTGTCCTTCTTCCAGAAATTCGTACCCGTTGTCGCTAAGTTCGTTCAGGTCCTTGATATTGCGGAACATGGCTTCAGTGTCCACCATATTCTTGTCCGCATCGTCAAAGTCACTTATAAGAAGTTCACCCCAAAAGTAGAAATCATCAAGCGATTCCTTGCTGCCTGTTATATTGACAAACACTTTATAGAGTTCGCATACAAGTTTTACGGGATCACCAATCTGAAGGTCTGATACCTTGCGGAACAGTTCGCCTATACTTATGTATGCCGGCGACCATATCGGTCTGTCTGTTTCCGATGCCAGATATTCGTTGAAGAACAGGCCGGCTCTCTTGTTAGGGAAGACAATGGCCGTACGGGCAAAGTCGCCGTTTGTCTTCGTATATAAATCGTGAGCTACAAGCTTTAGAAAAGTTTCCATTTCTTTTTAAATAAATCGTTACACATTCTCCAGTTCGCCGGAGTAAACATACCATATATAGCCTTTAATGTCGGTATATCCCATTTCCGATAGCAAGGACATATACTCTCTGACTTGTGTGGAGTATTCCGGCTTTTTCTTTCCGAACTTGAAATCTACCACAACTACCTCGTTTCCCTTCATCATAACTCGGTCCGGACGTCGGGTCTGCATCTTTCCCTGTTCATCATTATAGATTATGGAACATTCGTTATACAATGTCCATTCTCCACTATACCAGTCCTTCACTTCATCAAGGTTCAAAGCTCTTTCTGCTATCTCATATATCTCTTGGGCTTTCTCTGCCGATTCTATTACACCTTCAAACAGAAGTCTTTCTATGGCGGCAGTCAAATCTTCCTTCGTATCGATAGATGCAAAAAGAGTATGTAGCAGCTGTCCCTGTCTGATATATTGCGAACGAAGATTTTCTTCTTCATCCTCATCGCCTCTGATGAAGTCGGCCGAGCGGTTGGACTGCTTGAAGTCAATCTCCGTTTCAAGTGATTCAATCTTTATGTTTACAGCCTCAGGAATGGCTACAAGTCTGTTAGTTGAATCAGATTTCTTCTTCTCACTGCTTATGCAGATTTCTCCGTATTCATATACGATAGGTTCGTCGTTTTCTTCCTTATCCTCTTCGTATTCTTCATTAAGTTCAGGCATGTTGCATGTCATTTTTATTTCTTTCATGCAGTCTATTGATTCTCTTAGCAGTTTTGATACGGTATCTTTCTGCTCGTCCTTGCACCACACTATCAGGTTCTTGCATGCTCGGGTGAATGCCACGTACAGCAGGTTCAGATTATCTACCCACAGTTGCAGACGTTCTTCTCTGTAGCTATCGCTGAAATAAGACTCAGCCATGGCAGACGAATAGTTCACAGGAGTAAGGTCAAGTTCGCAGAACGGTTTCTTGTCGGCATCCGCTTCGTTTATCTTGCACCATAACATGTGGTTGAAAGTTTCATTCTCCATCTTCCAGTCGCAGAACGGTAGCAGCACGGTGTGATACTCCAGACCTTTCGATTTGTGGATTGAAAGGATTCTGATACCTGATATTTCACCGGACGGGATAGTCTTTGCATAAAGAGTATCGTTCCAGTATGTCAGGAATGAGGTCAGTTCCGAAGAATTGTTCTGCATATATTCAGTCACCGCATCATAGAAGGCACAGAGATAGGCATCCTGCTCTTCTATCATATCCATACGGAAAATCACGAACAGTTTCTCAAGAAGCTCATACAACGGCATAAGACTCATCTCCGGCAGCATAAGACGGAACTCGGCAGGAAGATAATCCTCAACGCTATTTAGGAGCACAGTATTATAGTCAACATCTTTTTTGAGGATTTCCTTCTGATAAGCTACAGCCAGTCTTGCACAGGCTATTCTGTCAGTAGGTTCGGATATATACCTCAGTCCGTCGATGAGCATACACACCGCAAGCGAAGCGTCAAGCCGGAAAGCCTCGTCCGAAACAACGCGGTATGGAGTATTCTTGTCGAAGTAATCGGCTATGGCAGGTATGCTTTTGTTCTTTCTTACCAGGATGGCAATGTCATTCACTCTGACACCTCTCTTGACTAGTGAGTCAACCTCCTCTGCCAGCAGTTCCATAGTGGTATCGGTGTATGGATGTTCCTCGCTGTTTTTCAGGAATGATAGTTTGATATATCCTTCCTTCGTATCCTTTGATGTTTTCTGGCGGACATCGCTGTACGCGTCAAGCAGTTGTGTACAGTCTTCGCCCTCATCAGCCTTGTATCTTTCGTTCAGAACCTTACAGGCAGATGTAAATATATCATTGTTGAATGCTATTATATTGGCTTCACTTCGCCAGTTTGTATCCAGAGTTTTCGAGTTCAGGCGGAAACTTCTGTCCTTGTCCAGTCCGGCAAGAATCTTCCAGTCGCCGTTTCTCCAACGGTAGATACTTTGCTTTATGTCGCCCACTATCATACTGCCTTCCTTCTGTGCGAGACTTTCCTCAAGCAGAAGATGGAAGTTTTCCCATTGCATACGCGATGTGTCCTGAAACTCGTCTATCATCACGGTGTCTATTGTAGTACCTATTTTCTCATATACGAAAGAGGCGTCACCTTCTCTGATGATACTGTGGAGCAGCGCGTTGGTATCCGAAAGCAGAAAACGGTTATGACTAAGGTTCTGTTCCCTTACCTCGCTGTCTATACGCATGAGCAATTGCAGATTGTTGAGATATCGGAGCGACATGTCGCACGAGTTCAGAACCTTGTTGCTTGACATTCTTGTACTCTCCGCGTCATTAAGTACCTGTATCAGCACTTGGTTTGCAAGTGAGATAATGGTATCCTTGTATGGCGAGATCTTGGTAGTCCAGTTTTCCGCACCTTCCAGACATTTTTCTACTGTGGAATTTCGTACATCATTACTCAGTTTCCCGGATGCAATCTTGTTGAAATAGCTTCCTATGCCCCTGGCGCCGTTTTTCAAGTCGGCAGGTGTAAGCCCGTTGGCATTCAGAATTTCCTGAAAGTGTTCGTTGAATCCCTTCATTGTATCGAGTATGGATTCACGTTTCTCCTGGAGTTTTTTCCTGTATTGCGGAATAAACTTAGTGTCCTTCAGCTTCTCACGTAATGCCACGCCTTTTTCTATATATGCCTCGTCAAAGATATTGCGACCGAAACCTTTAATTTCGGAAGATACATTCCATCTTTTGTCGTCGGCTATTCTTTCTTCTATATATTCAAGCAGCCAGTAGAGGGTAGGCGACATGCGGTCCAGTTTCTCAATCATACTATCTACGGCATCACTCAACACATCGCCGTTATTCAGTTCTATGGTCATATTGGCGCCGAGCTCAAGCTCGCGTGCAAGATTCCTCATCACCGACTGGAAGAACGAGTCGATAGTCTCTATTCTGAAACGGCTGTAATCGTGGATTATATTCTTCAGTGCAGTGTCAGCAGCTTTCCTTATTTCGTCAACGCTTTTATTTGAGGTCTTCATTATCTCTTTCAGATAGCCGTCCGAGGATTTAAGCGAAGTAGCGATACCGTACAGCTGACTGAGGATTCTTTCCTTCATCTCTGTAGTAGCCTTGTTGGTGAAAGTTACTGCCAGAATACGTCTGTATGAGTATGGGTCTTCTATCAGTTGCCTGATATATTGCACTGCCAGGGTGAAAGTCTTTCCCGAGCCTGCCGAAGCCTTATATACTAATAGTCTTGGGTCCTGTTCCATATAGAATGGTTATTGTTGTAAAATTTTTTCAGCTATTTCCATATATCTTATTATGTCCGTAGTGAGTTCCTTGACATACTCTCTCGAACGTTTATGTCCGAGGCGAACCACTATGGCATTCTTCGAAGGTATGGCTATGATATATTGTCCCAGCATACCTCTGAAGTACGGACATTTCTCTCCTATGTAGTCCATAATCCATGTCTGGTACCCATAATATGAAAGCGGGTCTTTGCCCCACTGGTCTTTCAGATATGATGCCGGTGTCATGGCCTCTTCAATATATTCCTTGCTGACCAGTTGCCTTCCGTTCCAGTTTCCTTTGTTCAGCATCAGACGTCCGAATCTTGCAGCATCCCTTGCTGTAGTGTGGAAGCAACAGAACGATTTCTCATCGCCGCCTTTTTTGTCGAGTAACCAAAAAGCATCCTGTCCCGCCATCATCGGTTGCCAGAGCTTCTTCTCTGCATATTGGCTGATGGTTTCGCCAGTTGCCGCTTCAAGTACAAATGACAGCAGTTGTGTCTCACCGCTTCTGTAGGAATACTGAACTCCCGGAGTATCTACTATATCAAGGCCCATGATTAGTTCGTAGAGGTCGTTGCCGTAATATCCGTGCGTGGTTACAGAGAAAAGTGAAGCGTAGGCTTCGTCCCAGTCCATTCCGGCGCTCATTGTAAGCAGGTTTCTGATAGTGATATCCTTTTGCCTTCCACGGCTGTATTCAGGTATATATTTCACTACCTTATCGTCCACACTGCCTATTTTGCCCTCGTCTATGGCTATTCCAACAAGTAGTCCCACTATGCTTTTAGTGGCAGAAAACAGGTTTGAAGTCAGAGTGTCGTTCCATCCTCCGCGATAAGTCTCGTACAGAATACTGTCATTTTTTATTACCAAGAAAGACACCGTTTTCATATCGTCTATGTACGCCGAATCCTCCTTTGAGAGCTGGAAAGAATTGTAATCCTCCGAGACAGCCCATTCCCAACAGGAATCGGGTGCATGAACAGTGGCATGTTCGAAAATACCTAGGTCGTCAATAGTGGGAAACCAGTGGATCAGTGCCTTTTTGGCATAGAAAGGCAGGCACAGATACGCTATAATTATGGCAATAGGTATCGCTATGAGAATTTTTTTCCCTGTTTTCATAATTTTTTTTGTTTATGATCGAACAAAAGCTATAGTTCCTCTGTTATATATTTTGAAAGTTATACAAAAGCTTAATATTCTTGTTTGGTTTTATGTTGGAGTTATGTTTTTAATTCCTCATTGATTAAAAGTCCGTCAGTGTTTGTGAAAATGCTGACGGATTTTCTTTTTATGGTTTTATTCTTGTGAAAGAATATTCATATACTCCTCATACGAAATGTATCTGCCACCCATCGATTTCAGGTGTGGAGTCTCGAACTGACAGTCTATCATCAGTCCGCCTCTCTCTTCAAGGAACCATGCCAGATGTATAAGAGCAAGTTTTGAGGCACTTGGAACGAGCGAGAACATACTCTCACCGAAAAAGCATTTACCTAATGCCACACCATAAAGTCCGCCTACAAGCCTGTCATTCTCCCATACCTCAACACTGGCTGCAAACTGCTGTTCATGCAGTCTGATGTACGCTTCCGTCATTTCCGGACCAAGCCATGCACCTTCTTCATCCTCACGCAGCTTTCCGCAGTGGCGTATCACATCCTCAAAAGCCTCGTTAATGCTTATTCTGTATTTGTCTTTGTTTATCAATGTACGCATGGAGTGCGACACATGTATCTCCGAAGGGAAGATGACAAATCTCTGCATCGGACACCACCATTCTATAACCTGTCTCTTGAAGGCATACCACGGGAATATTCCGTAAGAGTATGCCAGCAGCAGTCTGTCGATTGATAAATCACCGCCTATGGCAAGCAGTCCGTCCGGCTCTCCCAAATGAGGGTCCGGAAAGGCTAGTCTTTTACTTAACTTGAATACCATGCCTTATCACTTTTTCAGGGTTATGGCAGGAATATTATTCTCTATGCCGACAAGAGCATGACCACCGTTCTTCAGTTTGCCGAAAAGCATTTCCTTGACGAACAGCGGTTTCAGGTGATGACCTATAACTCTGTCCATTTCGCGTGCACCGTATTCCTTGGTTATACTCTTCTTCAGCAACCATTCCTTGGCATCAGCACCTATTTCCATAGTTACCTTGTTTGCCTCAAGTTTTACGCTGAATTCCCTCAGTTTCTTTTCGAGGATGAGCTGAGCCATGTTGCTGTCCATATCGTTGAACACCACAGTGGCAGAGAGTCTGTTCAGGAACTCTGGTTTGAATGTCTTCTTAACCTGTTTCAGCATGGAATCTCCTGCAGTGGCCTGTCCCTTGAATCCAATCGAAGCTTGATGTGCATACTGTGCTCCTGCATTCGATGTCATAATCAGAATCAAATGTCGGCAGTCCGACTTGCGCCCCTTGTTGTCGGTAAGCACGGCATAGTCCATCACCTGCAACAGTATGTTGAATATGTCCGGATGAGCTTTTTCTATTTCGTCAAGCAGCAGAACACAGTTTGGAGTCTTGCGTATGGCATCTGTCAGAAGTCCGCCTTCCTCATAACCCACATATCCGGCAGGCGAGCCGATAAGTTTCGCCACAGTATGTTTCTCCGAATATTCACTCATATCGAAACGTACCAGACCTATACCAAGTTCGGCAGCAAGGACTTTTGCAATTTCTGTCTTACCAACGCCTGTAGGACCTACAAACAGCAGACTTGCTATAGGCTTGTTGTCATCGTTTAGTCCGGCCTTCGACATCATAACTGCTTCCGTCACTTGAGTGATAGCCTGATCCTGTCCGTAGATAAGCGCTTTCATCTTGGCTGGCAGATGCTCAAGCTCTGTATTATCTTCCTTGGCAGTGATGGATTCTATCTTGCACATTCTTGCAAGGATGTCTGAAATAAGTTCTTTTGTAACGATATTTTTATCTTTCCCGTCGTTGTGTATTTCCCTGTATGCACCAGCCTCGTCTATCAGGTCGATAGCCTTATCGGGTAGGAACTTATCTTTGATGTATTTGTCACTCATGCTTACGGCATACTCAATCACTCCCTTACGATACTTCACGTTGTGGAAAGTTTCGTATCCCTTTATAAGTCCCTTTATAATCTTGACTGTATCGTCGATGCTTGGTTCGAGAATATCTATCTGCTGGAAACGTCTTACCATTCCCTTACTACCGGCAAAGTATTTGTTATACTCTTCATAAGTAGTAGAACCGATGAATTTTATTTTACCTCCTTCAAGGTATGGTTTAAGCATATTCGATGCGTCCAACGATCCGTCGCTGGTTCTTCCTGCACCAATAAGATTATGTATTTCGTCAATGTAAATTATAGCATTTCCCTCTTTTTCGGCACCAAGCATAATACCTTTCAGTCTTTTCTCAAACTCACCACGGTACTGTGTTCCGGCTATGATACCGCCAAGGTCGAGCTCATATATGCGATAACCTTGAAGTTTTTCAGGGACGTTACCTTTCTCTATTCTTTCTGCAAGACCATAAATGAGAGAAGTCTTTCCCACACCCGATTCGCCTATATGCAAAGGATTGTTCTTCTCCTTTCGGCACAGAACGCGGATAGTCTTTTCAAGTTCTTCTTCTCTTCCTATAAGAGGGTTGTGGCTTTCCAGATTGTCGTTTATGCAAGTTACGAAGTTCTTCCATGTCTCGTTCTTCTCATAGCCGTGTTCATGATCGAGAATGTCATCGTAGTCATAGCTGTATTCATCAATGAGCATGCTTGTGAACTCGGCAATATCATCTTTCAAGGTATTTTTCAGGATATATGCTGCCCAGGAGTCTGTCAGTTCAAGCATACCCTGTACCAAGTGTGGAACATCTATCTCGTTGGCTCCAGAGAATGTGACAATCATATGTGCCTTTATGAAAATCTCTGCCATTTGAGTAGAGTTTTCCGGCTCGTATTGTGTACCTTCTGGCAAGACCTCGAATTTTGTGTTCAGAACTTCCTTTACATTTTTCTCCAGCTTGTTTATGTTGCAAGCCATGTCCTCAAGTGCATATACGAATTCATCCTGTTGCATTAGGGCATACAACAGGTGCTCAGGAGTAACAAATTCGTGTCTCCTGAACTTGGCTTCCGTATGTGCAACTTCCAATGCTTTATTTACGTGTTTAGTATATTTCAAGTCCATATTTTCTGTTGTGAATGTTAGGCCTGCTTGTCCTCAGGCAGTACTGTAAGTTTTAGTGGAAATCCTTCTTCACGTGCCATGTCCGTAGCTTTTCTCACCTTAGACAGCGCAATGTCGTAGCTGTAAATGCCCACAACTGCAGAACCGCTTTTGTGAACACTCATCATCAGTACCTCAGCTTCATTTTCCGATTTGAAGAATACTGTAGTCAGAATCTTTACCACGAAATCCATGGTTGTGAAGTCATCGTTATAGATAACTACTTTATAACGTCTCGGCTCTTTCAGGCTGACACGTCCTTTTTCCTTTATGTTTGTCTGTTGTTTTCCCATAATGAGAACAAAAATAATGAAAAAATATGTATTACTCAAGTTTGCAAACTTCAAAAATGATGTTTCTGTGTATGGGGTATGAAATGTTTTTCACGGTAAATAATTCTTGTAAACGGTTTGAGATATTCTGTAAATATAGTTTGTATTTATAGAAAATAATTTGACGGAATATTTTTTGTCAGCGTAATTATGGGATGTTCAAAAGGTGTTGGCATCCTGTTTGGTAGAAAGCCAATAAGTTTTAAGAACATTTCATATAAAGTACTATGATTAATTGAAAAAGGTTATATCTGCATTCACTTGGTTAACATAAGATTAAGCTTATCGCCAATTCTGTTATAACTTTCATTGAGTAGGTCTATAAAGTTTGTATATTTAAGAGGATACTTTCCTGCGTATTCCTGATAGAATTTGGATATGGCTTTCATAAGTTCGTCATATCCGATTTCTTTCGCGATGTAGTCTAATACCAAGGGACCTTTTCTGTAAACAATCGTATTGTTGTTATTTTCTACAATATTTACAATTGCCTCGTCTTGTGGAGTCCCTTTGATTTTATTATACTCCGATCTGCATTTTTCAATTTGTGTCATATATGATTCAGAACCATAGAATTGACGGATAAACATTAATGTCATAAACTCATTTAATGACTCCTTGATGAAATAAGCACCAGGCTCACCATCGTTAATAAGGAGAGTCCATTCACCTAACCATCTGTGTCCGATTTCATGTACCAGCGGGTAAATGTCAGGATATGTAGAGAATTTTTCCTGTGAAGCGGAGATGAATCCGATGTTGTATCTGTTGCTGAATCCTTTTCCATTGTGGAACAGATAGGTTGGTATTGCCATTACGTTTCTTTCTTTTGAGATATAATTTTCACCATAAATTCTGCTGAAAAAATCAATGCTTGCCTTTGTCAGCTGAAGCAGTTCTTTGTAACGCTTATCACTGCATTCCATATCCTTTATCTGATAAATGAAGATTTCATTAGGAATAAGTTCCCTGGTCTGTTTATAAGCATCGTTCTGGATGAAAGCCAGTGTTAGTGATTGGGATAATATATTTTGCAGTTTGCCGTTATATTCTTTGGAATGATCAGATTTCAGGGGATAGGAGCATATTAGTGAAATAGAATCAGGTGTTTCAACATTCATAGTAACATCCATATATGTGTTCGGAACATGCGGATAGTAGTATTCTCCGAAACTAGTTTCCCAAAGTTCAGCGTTCCCTTCTCCATATATGAAAAATGCTGACAAGTTAGTGTAACTATAATCCATCTTAACTTGTACTGTCTGTGCTTCTCTTTTGTGGAAAACAATATTCTTTGATTTGAGGTTATATTCATATTCAAACTCTTTATCGTCAATCCTCAGATTGTCTATTGAAAACTCCTGACCACCGCCAAAATTCATGCTTACACTGTCTGCCTCCTGGAAATTTAATGAGAAGGAGCATCTGATATGTAGATTGCAGGCTTCCTGGTTTATTTTGTTGATGTGAAGTCTGTAATTTGTTATCTCATCTGCCATTGATATATGACTAGTTGTTAAAACCAGTGTTGTGATGAAAATAATTATTCTTATTCCAAGTTTTTTATTTTTCATATTATGTCAGGCAGCCTATTCCTTTTTGTGGATAATGTTGTTGTTATAAATGCTAAAAGCAAAGTTAGAAAAAGAAATATATAAAACAATTTTTTCAAATGGAATAAAAGGCTTTAGAAGTCTTGAATGGTGAATTTTCTGAAACTAATAGACGAAATTTCTATTTATAATATTACATTTGAGAGTTTTTACAGAAATACTTTATATGAGGTCGATTAATTTACATTTGGCTTTCATCTTAGGCATAATTAGATCAAGTTGTGAAATTGCTGAAAAAGAAATAGATGGAATTAATGAATGAGTAATTTTAGCGCTTTTGTAATTATGTATAATAGAAGAATTATAATATGCACTTTGAAATCATTCATGAATGACAGGCTTCAGCTTTCGCTTGATGGATATGATATCTTCAACAAGAACAAGGTGCGCAGTGGGGCACGTCTGAATGATATTATCATGAACAGTATTAGTAAGGAAGATACTCGGAAAATCGGTATTACTGTTACTTACAGATTCCGCACTAACGCACAATGAATAACCGTAGTGCAGCTGAAAATGAAATGTCACGACTGAATATGGATAGTCAGTAATGGCAGGCTATCAAGTTTATGGTTTAATGAATTTAATGAGGTAATGTACATTCATTTTTTAGTTTCAAGCGTCATAAAAAAACGTGGGCAAGTTTTAAGTCAAATTTGCCCACATTTTTTTTATAGGCTTTGTGAGGCTTTTTTTAAAAGGATATAATTACATGTTGGAGTATAAAAAAATCTCTAATTTCTTTTGAAAGTAAAATTAAATCCATATATTTGTGATATCAAAATAATATCACTTAATCTTATAATTATGGACACAAGAGAATTAGTTTACAAAGGTTTTAAGATGAATGGCTTTTTAGCCTTGTTTTTACATTTGGTAGTGCTTACAGGAGCTGCAGTTGCTTGCTTCCTTCCAGGGCTTATAGCTTTGTATATAGTAGGTGCATTGTGTATTTTGGTATGGTTGATATTTTGGAGCGGATATATGCAGTTGGAACCTAATGAGGCCAGGGTGATGGTCTTCTTCGGAAAGTATAAAGGAACATTCAAGGAAACTGGATTCTTTTGGGTGAACCCTTTTATGGATAAGAAGAAACTTTCTTTGCGTGCAAGAAACCTGGATGTTGAGCCTATAAAGGTGAACGACAAAATTGGTAATCCTGTACTGATAGGTCTTGTACTTGTTTGGAAGGTGAAGGATACTTACAAGGCAATGTTTGAAATTGACTCTCAGACAATAGCTAATACTTCAACTTCTAATGGTAAGGAAGTAACTGTTGGAAGTACTGTGGGCAGCCGCATGAATGCTTTTGAGAATTTTGTACGCATACAGAGTGATGCAGCTTTGCGTCAGGTGGCAGGGCAGTATGCATACGATAATAATGAGTCGGAAGCTGATGAACTGACTCTGCGTTCCGGTGGTGAGGAGATAAATGAACAGTTGGAACAGAAACTGAATGAACGTCTGGCTATGGCGGGAATTGAAATTTTAGAGGCAAGGATAAACTATCTGGCATACGCTCCTGAAATCGCCGCTGTGATGTTGCGTCGCCAGCAGGCATCTGCAATCATCAGTGCGAGGGAAAAGATTGTTGAAGGTGCGGTTTCGATGGTTAAAATGGCTCTTGACAAACTTTCAGATGAAGAAATTGTTGAACTTGACGAAGAACGTAAAGCTGCAATGGTAAGCAATCTGCTGGTTGTCCTTTGTGCTGATGAGGCTGCACAACCTGTGGTTAATACTGGTACATTGCATCATTGATAGATTTGTTTTTCTTTGAATTATATTTACAGTGCTATGTTTAGGATGAAGTCTTTTGATAGGAGAAAGGGATATTATTGTTCTACAAGAGTATCCTCTTTCATACCGATGCTGTTGAGTATAGTAATGACTTTGGTTATTTCGGTTAATGGCTTTGTAAAATTTTTTATACAATCTGTAGAACCGGTTGAAGACGAGATATTGGTTTATGGATTATTACTCTCGCTTTTAGTCCTTTCTATATTGTATTATGCTTATAGATATTTCAAGCCGGTAAAAGAATTCAAATATATTGTCTTGAATAACTTTACAGACCGATTGTACATTAAGAATAGAGTGGTGTGTGCTTTATATCTCTTCGCTTTCTATACTTTAATGATAGTATTGATTCTTTGTGTTTCTTACTATTTTAAATGTGGAGTAACAGGACTTATGGATATGATATTGCGTCTGGTGGCAATTTCAATTCTATTTGGCGCATTTCTATCACTTAATGTATTCAATAATTACTATTCATATTATTCAGGTAAACTGGAATAAACAATATTATGGCCAAAAAAGAAAGTTCGATAAAGAGTTTTGTGCTTCGTGTGGATTCGGAAACTATGGAAGCCATTGAGCAATGGGCTGCGGATGAATTTCGCAGTACCAACGGTCAGCTTCAGTGGATAATCAACGAGGCTTTGCGAAAAAGTGGCCGATTGAAGAAAACACGAAAAGAAAGGGTGACAGACGATGAAAAAGATTAGAATACGTTTCTTTAATATAAATCTTGGGCCATATTCTGTTCAGGGGCAGGATATAAATATCAAATATCATCCTTCCTTGATAGACCGGGTGTTTGAGGTGATTTCGGCACTTATGGTAATAGCGGGATGTGTATATTTTGTGGTAAATAGTGGATTTGAAAACAATAATATGCTGACAGGTTTCCTGGTAAATCTTATTGTTTGTCTGCTGGTATTTACATGTCCCTACACTCCGGTGGAATATATACGTTTTCCCGTGAGAATATCGCGGCAGAATATTGTAAAGCAATATATAATGGCGCTCCGGTTGATGAGGGTTGTAAATATTTTTATCAGCCTGATGCTTGTTTTCAATGCATTGTCCATCAATTTTCCTTGGGCAAATCCTGCTATAGGAATATCTGTAACGGCAATGTTGCTTTCAATAATGGTCTATTATATTTTTGCTATCAGGAACAAATAATTAAAACATAAGTGCTATATTTGAAGAAATTATAAATTCTACGACAATGATAACATTTCCAAATGCCAAAATAAATCTGGGCTTGAATATAGTCGAGAAACGCCTGGACGGATATCATAATCTTGAGACAGTGTTTTTTCCTATCAATCTTCAGGATGCCCTTGAAGTGAAACCTTTGGAAGAGGAGGGTAAGGACTATAAAATCAGTATGAAAGGTAATGTTCTTGACTGCAATCCGGATGATAACCTTGTGGTCAAGGCCTATAAACTCCTGAAACAGGACTTCGATCTTGCTCCTGTAGATATTCATCTTTTCAAGCATATACCGAGTGGGGCGGGTCTTGGAGGCGGTTCTTCTGACTGTGCCTTTATGATTAAGATGCTCAATCAGAAGTTTGCTTTGGGGCTGAGTCTGGAGAAGATGGAAGAATATGCGGCAAAGCTTGGGGCTGACTGTGCTTTCTTTGTGCGCAATGAGCCTGTATTTGCAACCGGAATAGGTAATATCTTTGAACCTGTCAAACTTTCGTTGGCAGATTATTATATAGTATTGGTGAAACCGGATATTTTCGTATCAACACGTGACGCTTTCTCGAAAATCAAACCACACAGACCGGAACTTTCCCTTAAAGAGATAATAAAGATGCCTGTAGAGAATTGGAAAGACGTGATGGTAAACGATTTTGAGGACAGTGTTTTCGCGCTGTATCCAGAGATTGCTGCCATTAAGGATAAGATGTACGATCTGGGTGCTGTATATACTTCAATGTCCGGATCAGGCTCCTCTGTCTATGGACTTTTCCGTCAGCCTATAGAAAATGTGGATGAGAAATTTGCCGGATGTTTCTGTCGTCAGAGAGAAATGTTCTAAGTTTTAATCTGTAAAACGGAATTTCTACAATGAAAAGGACTTTTCTATTTGCGTTGCTTATGTCTGCTGCATCTGTGTCATACTCACAGGTGATAAACGGTACGTGGAAAGGCTTGTTGACTGCGGCAAACCAGAAATTGGAAATCGTTTTTCATTTTCAGCATGAAGAAGGAGGTAAACAGTCGTGCAAGATGGATGTTCCGGCGCAAAGTGCTGTCGGTATTCCTGTAAATCTTCAGATTTTGACAGAGGATTCCGTCTCGTTGAGCGTGGCTGCTATAAACATGACTTATAATGGAAAACTTATCGATGGGGCGATTAAAGGAAAATTCAATCAGTTCGGTATGTCCTTCCCGCTTGAACTTAGACCTGGAGATGTAAATATGCCGAACAGACCTCAGGAACCTACAGTGACGTATATCTATGGTACTGAGGAGGTTACTTTCAGTAATGTGAACGCTAATACAAAACTTTCAGGAACGCTGACATATCCCGTAGGCTACAATCCGAATAAAAAAGTGCCGGTGGTGATAATGGTTACCGGAAGTGGCTCACAGAACCGCGATGAAGAGGTCTTTGGACATAAGCCGTTTCTCGTGATAGCTGATTATCTGGCCAAATGCGGTATAGCTTCTTTGCGGTACGATGACAGAGGAACAGGAAAGTCAGTTGGTGGCGATGTCACGAGTGCTACTTCCGAAGATTTTGCCGAGGATGCGGATTGCGGTTTGCAATGGCTCAGAAAAAGTGGAAAATTTGGAAAGATCGGTGTCCTTGGTCATAGTGAAGGCGGAATGATAGCTTTTATGCTTGCGGCAGATAAGAAACCGGATTTCATTGTAAGTATGGCAGGTCCGGGAATTAAAGGCGATACTCTACTGGCCGAGCAGCAGAATGCTTTATTGAAGTTGAAGGGAATACCGGCTAATGTCAGTGTAAATACTATAAGAAAGGAAATGTCTGTGCAGCCCAAAAAGCCATGGCTTGAATTCTTTATGGATTATAATCCAGAAAATGACTTGAAGAAGATAACAATACCCGTAATGGCAATAAACGGCAGCAATGACGCACAGGTTATTTCGGAAAGCAATTTGGGCAATATCAGACGGCTTTTGAATAATAAGAATCCCAAGAACCTTATAAAGGAATATCCGGGACTTAATCACTTGTTTCAGCATTGTAAGCCTGAGACTGCGGTAGATTACTATAATATAGAAGAAACCTGCTCTGAAGAAGTTTTGAAGGATATTGCCAATTGGATTAATAATTTATAATTCACCATTTGTTTGAATTTGGAGGATAGATAGAAGTGATTCATTTTTTCAAACAGAATATTGAGGGAATTTCTCTACCCGAGAAATTTACATTCCCTTTTCATTATACACCTCATCCGCTGACACGAATAGCAGCGGATGAGGTTCGATCTTATTTATCCACTCGACTTGACTGGCAGGATGAAATCGGCAAAGGCAAGATGTTTGGTGTACTGATAGTAAGGACATCAGATGGCGGTATCGGTTATCTGGC
This sequence comes from Bacteroides cellulolyticus, assembly GCF_025567135.1. Taxonomy (NCBI): domain Bacteria; kingdom Pseudomonadati; phylum Bacteroidota; class Bacteroidia; order Bacteroidales; family Bacteroidaceae; genus Bacteroides; species Bacteroides cellulolyticus. The sequence continues at coordinate 437,856 of NZ_JAOQJJ010000001.1, read as the reverse complement.
TGCCTTTTCCGGAAATCTGGCCGGTAGCAATATGCATGATTTCTTTGTTCCTCCTGTGTATGACCTTCTTAATCCTGACGGTTATTTCAGGAAAGAAGAATCGGAAATCTCGGCTTTGAACAGACGTATCAGCGATATATTCAAAAGTGATTCTTATCTCATGGCGAAAAAAGAACAAGAGGAGATAAAGATTCAAGCATCTTCTTCTTTAGCGTCTGCCAAGGAGAAACTGAAGAGGAGCAAAAAGGAGAGGGATGAAAAACGTGCTAATGGCAACCTTTCGCCTGAAGAACTCGATGCCCTGGTTCGTGAGAGCCAGTTTCAAAAGGCCGAATATAAGAGATTGGAGAACTCGTGGAAAGAAAGGCTGAATGAGGTAGAGCAGAAAGTGAAAGGTTTTGATACTGAGATATTGCAGTTGAAGCGAGAGAGAAAAACTCGTTCGGCTGCATTGCAGTTATGGCTTTTCAGGCAATTTGATATGCTGAATGCAAAGGGTGAGCGTAAAGACCTGTGTGAGATATTCAAAGATACTCCTCAGGGATTACCACCTGCAGGAGCAGGGGAGTGCGCTTTGCCTAAACTTTTGCAGTATGCTTATCTGTATGGCCTGCAGCCGTTGGCTATGGGTGAATTCTGGTGCGGAATGTCGCCCAAGGATGAGATTCGTCACGACGGCTATTTTTATCCTTCATGCAAAGGTAAATGCGAACCTATACTGAAACATATGCTCGTAGGGTTTGATGTGGAGCCTAATCCATTGGCAGAGGATTTGTTTAAGGATACTCCGCTTAAGATTTTGTATGAGGATGAATGGATAGTGGCTGTTGAGAAGCCGTCGGGCATGCTTTCTGTTCCGGGAAAAAATGATCTGGACTCTGTACAGCAGAGATTAAGACTTATGTATCCTGATGCTACCGGTCCTTTGGTGGTTCACCGCCTTGATATGGCAACGTCAGGGATACTTCTCGCTGCCAAGGACAAGGATGTGCATGCCCGGTTGCAGTCTCAGTTCGAGACAAGGAGTATCTCAAAGGAATACATAGCCATATTGGATGGCGTTCCGTCGCAGGAATTTGGTATCATAGATTTGCCTATATGCCTGAATCCCCTTGACAGACCGCGACAGATGGTTGATTTTGAGAATGGCAAGCTGGCAATAACTGAATATAAGGTGGAATGTATAAAGGATGGACGGGCGAAAGTCGTCTTTAAGCCTCATACCGGTCGGACTCATCAGTTGCGTGTACATTCGGCTCATGTCTCAGGCCTCGGATGTCATATATCGGGAGATGAACTTTATGGTAATCCCGATTCGGCTTCACGTTTGTGTCTTCATGCATCAAGACTCGTATTCAGACATCCGGTGTTGGATAAGGAGATAGAGATAGTTTCTCCAAGTCCGTTTACGTTGTAATAATTAAAAATGATAATATATGGATTTTTTAGATTTAGTAAAGAAACGTCAGAGTGACAGAAAGTATAAGAACACTCCGGTAGATAGAGAAAAGATTATCAAATGCCTTGAAGCTGCGAGACTGGCTCCGTCGGCATGCAACAGTCAGCCATGGAAGTTTGTTGTGGTGGACGATCCGCAATTGCTTCCGGAGATGGCATCGGCTGCGGCAGGTATGGGAATGAACAAGTTTGCAGTGCAAAGTCCGGTAATTGTGGCTGTCGTGTTGGAGAAAATGAATTTTACGGCACGTATAGGTAGCGTAATTAAGGATAAGGAGTATTCTCTTCTTGACGTAGGTATTGCGGTAGAGAATTTCTGTCTTCAGGCTGCAGAACTTGGTCTGGGAACATGTATCCTTGGATGGTTCGATGAAAAGAAGGTGAAGAAGTTGCTAGGTATAGGCAGCAAGAGAGTTCCGCTTCTGATTACATTGGGTTATCCTGATGGTGAGACGAGAAATAAAATCAGAAAAGACATTAACACTATGAGCAGTTGGAACAAGTATGAATAAGCAGAAGAAAATAATATTGGCTCTGGTGGCTGTAGCGGTGGTACTTGTGGCTGTACTGACAGTAAACAATTATCGTTCTATAGAAACCGAAGAGCAGTCGCTTGATGAAGTGGAGGTGACTGACTCTGCCGAGGTGGAAGAAATTACTTACAAATATGGTATCCCGGTTGATAAATACAATGTGAAGTATGGTATAGTGAAGCCTAACCAGAATTTGTCTTTTATATTGTCTGATCATGGATTGAGTTCTCAGAATATTCATGATCTGAATCTTAAGACGGAAGGTGTATTCGATGTAAGGAAGATACGTAGCGGAAGGGCCTATGCAATGTTTACTTCGAAGGACAGCCTTGCCACTCCAAAGTTTTTTGTCTATGAGGAAGATCCGAAATCGTATGTAGTTTTCGACCTTAGAGGAGAATACAAGGTTACACGCGGTCAGAACCCTGTGGAGTGGAGAACTAAAGAGGCAAAAGGGAAAATCAATTCTTCATTGTGGGTAGCCATGCAGGATTGTAATACTTCGCCGCAGTTGGCTATAGTTCTCTCGCATATATTCGGATGGACTATCGACTTCTTCGGACTTCAGAAGGAAGATGAATTCCGTGTGATATACGAACAGGAATATGTCGATGGAAATGCGTTGCAGAACTTTCATGTGCTTGCGGCATCTTTCCGTGCTTCGGACAGTACATATTATGCTATTCCGTTCACTCAGGATGGTGAGGAACTGTATTATAATGAGAAAGGAAACAGTCTTGAAGGAGCATTTCTGAAAGCTCCGCTTGATTTCTACCGTATTTCGTCGCGCTTTACCAACAGCCGTTATCATCCGGTGCTGAAGCGTTATCGTGCGCATCATGGTGTGGACTATGCAGCTCCTACGGGAACTCCGGTGTATGCCATCGGTAACGGAAAGGTTATAGCAAAAGGTTATCAGGCCGGGGGAGGAGGTAATTACGTCAAGATTAAGCATAACAGTGTTTATGTCACTACATATATGCATCTGTCACGTTTTGCTAAAGGCTTGAAAGTCGGTTCTTCAGTCAAGCAGAAAGAAGTGATAGGCTATGTAGGTTCCACCGGACTTTCTACCGGACCGCATCTTGATTTCCGTGTATTCGAGAACGGAAAGCCTATAAATCCGCTCACAATCAAGTCGCAACCTAAGAAACCTGTAAGCCAGCAGAATATGGCTGCTTATACAGTTCTTCGCGATTCGCTGATGAACAGGCTGCAAGGTATGTAAATTTATTCTTAGAGAAAAATAAAAGAGCCATATCAGCTCCTCTCATTTATAGGGGTTATGATATGGCTCTTATTATATTAATAATTTTAGACTTTTAGAACATATAATCCCATGCAGGAAGTTCTACAGGTTTCTGTTTTGCAGCCTTCAGAGATTTCTCGTCAAGATATTTCTTGTTTATTACTATACGGAACAAATATTCATCGAACCATTTGTCGGTGAACGTCATATATCCGTTATGGCCAGCAGTAGGGCCCCAGCTGTTTTCAAACTGCCATTTCAATGGCTGGTCATTCTCATCTGTATCAACTGCCATCAGAGTCATTGCATGAGCCGAACCGCTTTCTCTTGTAAGGATTCTTGCTTTCTTGTCCATGTCAAGCTTGATTCCGAAAAGTGAGGAATAATCGAACATTTCAGGATGACAAACTCCGTCGGCAGAATTATACATAGCTACATCAACTGATGCATACATGGCTTCATTACCCTTGATAGAAGATATAGCCGCTTTTTTGATGACATCGTTAGGCAGGTTCAGATATATCCAGTTCACGCCTTCGTATGTATTGCGGTAGTTTGCAATCTCATAAACCTTATAGTACTCGCGGGTAGGGTCGTTCATTATCATGACGTATGATTCCGGATTGTAGTTTTCCGGTTTGATCATGTTATAGAATTCCTTAGGAGTAGTTTTCAGTGTCTTGATTTCACCGGCTGTGGTTTCGTATCTCCATTCGAACTGGCTGGGAGGATTGCCGAGGCAGAGTGAAAGGATTCTGTAAACATCTTTTAATATAGCCTTCTTGGCTTCTGCTATCTCTTTCTTGCTTTTCTTTCCGTTTACCAGATTACGGAGTTCGTATCCTCCTGTGCGCAGACGTTCGTTGAGCACGGAACGCATCTGTGTCGTGTTATTTGAGTGTGCAGTTTCCGGCATGACAGTCTGAGGAACTACGCCGTATTTTTCAGCGATATTATAGAACAGGTTCCAAACGCCACCGTCGCCTACAGGTGTTCTGAAATAAAACTCTACGTCACGTTCCAACATGTCATGATCAGCTGTAGCAATGGCATTTTCAAGGAAAAGATTACTCTTTTCGAACATATCCCAGAAATAGTTATAGTTGTGTGAGAAGTCGAATTCCTTGATGTTGAACTGTTTCATTACCGACGGACGGAGTACGTTCATAGAAGTAAACATCCAGCATCTTCCAGACTGCTGCTGGTCTGTTATACCTTTCACATCAACTTTATATTTGAAGTAGTGGTCTGTTTCACCTTGAATATCTCTGTTTAGAGACAGTTTTCTCAGGTTGGCATCGTTTGTGATTATGTTCTGAAGTGCTTTTGTAGATGCATCCATCACGAATGATGACTGTATATCCTTCAGATCTGACTCAGTGATTTGCTGTGCCCCTGCACTTAATGCAATAGCTCCTAGAGCTGCTGTGAATAATGTTTTTTTCATGTGTTTATGGTTATTTGTTTTTGTTTCTGTTGCAAAGATGGCATTTTTAGTTGGATGATGCAAGTTTTATCATAGTGCTGTATAAAAAAGAAACTGCATGGTGTCCTTTACTTGTTTTATGGACAGCCATGCAGTCTTGATTTCTTTCTTTTTGCTTTTTTTTATTTGATTTCAAACTCTTCCTTCATGTCTATTTCTTCACCTTTTGGATCATAGAATTTATATTCCAGCATTGCAAGGTTCTGATTAGGAATGACTTTGATACCAAATCCGTATTTCATTTGCCATTTACGCTTTAGTGAAACCATACCTTGGTTTACGTAAGCAGCAACGTACGGATGTATATGCAACGTGAATTTTTTCACTTTTAATTTGTTGACCAAATAGTCCAGTTTGCTTTCCAGAGAATCTGTGAAAAGTATCGAAGGTTTGATTTTACCTTTACCGAAACATACAGGACATTCTTCGTCGGTAGTCACGTCCATTGCAGGACGAACTCTTTGTCGGGTTATCTGCATAAGGCCGAATTTGCTTAACGGCAGGATGTTATGCTTTGCCCTGTCCTTCTGCATGTTCTGACACATGCGTTCGTATAGTTTCTGACGGTTCTCGGCAAGGTTCATATCAATGAAATCGACAACTATTATACCACCCATATCCCTTAGTCGGAGCTGGCGTGCCAGTTCGTCGGCAGCACCTAAGTTTACGTCTAGGGCGTTGGCTTCCTGGCCGTTGGCGGATTTTGAGCGGTTACCGCTGTTCACATCTACCACGTGAAGCGCTTCGGTATGTTCAATAATGAGATAAGCACCGCTTTTGTACGAAACAGTCTTACCGAATGATGATTTTATTTGCTTTGTGATGGCAAAGTTGTCGAAAATGGGAAGCTGACCGGTGTAACGCTTTACAATGTTCCCGCGTTCGGGAGCTATCAGGGCTACATAGTCTTTTACTTCGTTGTAAACGGTTTCATCGTTTACATAAATATTTTCGTATGACGGATTGAACAGGTCGCGCAGCATAGCGACAGTGCGGCTTGTTTCCTCATATACCAGTGTGGGCAGCTTTGTAGCAGACTGCACCTTAGTTATTGTTTCTTCCCAATGTTTGAGCAATACTTTCAGTTCGGCATCCAGTTCTGCCACCCTTTTTCCTTCGGCTACTGTTCTTACTATAATACCGAAGTTTTTTGGCTTGATGCTCTGAAGGAGTTGCTTCAATCGTGTCCTCTCTTCGCTTGATTTTATTTTTTGCGAAACAGAAACTTTGTCGTTGAACGGAATGAGTACCAGATATCTTCCTGCAAATGAAAGTTCGCATGTAAGGCGGGGACCTTTTGTAGAGATAGGTTCTTTTACTATCTGAACAATTACTTCCTGACCTTGCTGGAGGATATTTGATATTGAACCGTCTTTGTCAATATCCGGCAGAGAGTTTGCCTTTGATATAGGAAAAAGTTTCTTACGGTCACTGATTACTTGCTTTAGATACTTTTGATAAGAATGAAACTGTGGTCCCAAATCAAGATAGTGAAGGAATGCGTCTTTTTCGAAGCCGACATCCACGAAGCATGCATTAAGTCCGGGCATAAGTTTTTTTACTTTGCCCACATACATATTCCCGACAGAGAAAGAAAGGTTTCTTTCTTCTTTCTGAAACTCTACCAGATTCTTGTCTTCCAGCAGGGCTATAGAAATCTCTTTGGGCTGTACGTCAACAACTAATTCGCTTGTCACTTTTTCTTGGTTTAATGGAAATTGTTTAAATTCTTAATTAAGACAAAGAACAAACCCGAAAGACTGAAACAGTTCTTTGCAAGTTTGTTCTTTATTGAAGTCGGGACAGACTAACAATTATTTTTTGCTTTTATGTCTGTTCTTTCTTAGTCTTTTTTTACGCTTGTGAGTAGACATTTTATGTCTTTTTCTTTTCTTTCCGCTTGGCATAGCTTTAAAATTTTTATAGGGTTAATACTAAAATTAATTATTCCTTCACTGAAAGTGTAAAAGTCTTTGCTGGTTTGAATACCGGAATATTGTGTTCCGGGATGATTATTGTAGTGTTCTTTGATATATTACGAGCTGTTTTCTGTGCTCTCTTCTTAACTACGAAACTGCCGAAACCTCTCAGGTAGACATTTTCTTCGTTAGATAACGATTCTTTTACTGAACCCATGAACGCTTCCAAAGTAACCAGTACAGTGTTTTTGTCGATACCTGTCTTTTTTGCAATTTCGTTTACAATATCTGCTTTAGTCATTTCGCTAATAAATAATTATTGTGTTATACTTTATCTAAATTTTTGGTCTGCAAATATATAGCTTTTCTCGTTCTTTAAGAAATTTATTTGCGACATTTTTACAATAAAATTGCGAAAAACGTTGTTTTTGGGGTCTGTACAGACATGTATGTGGCATTATTGTTTCTCTAATATACGTTTTCACATTATATTTATACTACTTAGAAATGGTAGACAAATTTTATTGTCTGAAAAATCATTATCTCTATAAAAATTGATTAACATACAATGGGGTAGCAATAAAATATTGCAAAATGGTTGGTTTCTCATTTTTTTTCTATATTTTTGATGCGAATTATTAAAACTTTCGAATATGTCTTTAAACAAAGTTCAATTAATAGGTAATGTAGGGAAGGATCCCGAAGTGAGATATCTGGATAGTGGTGTGGCTGTGGCTACTTTTACTTTAGCTACAACCGATCGTGCTTATACTTTGGCAAATGGCACTCAGGTTCCGGAACGTACAGAATGGCATAATATAGTTTTGTGGAGAGGTTTGGCCGAAACTGCAGAAAAGTATGTTCATAAAGGAGACAAACTATATATTGAAGGAAAAATCCGTTCGCGTTCGTATGATGACCAGAATGGAGTGAAGAGATACATAGTCGAAATTTTCGGTGATAATATGGAAATGCTTACACCTCGTTCGGCGCAACAGGGTGGGCAGCAATTTGCTTCGCAGCAGCAGCCTGCAGTTACACCGGCTCAACCGATACAGCAAGCTCCCGTACAGGATGAGGCATCTGATGATTTGCCTTTCTAAATAACTTATGTCTAACTAAAATTTATTTCTTTGGACCCGGATTCGTATTTATGCCGCTTGGCGGATTTATTTAACGGAGTGACCGTTACAGCTCCCGATACAGGAGCTTTTATTGCTTTGATTTTAGCATTATTATTACTTTATGCTTCTGGCTTCGTATCGGCATCTGAAATAGCGTTCTTTTCTTTGACGCCATCAGATTTAAGCGATATTGAAGAGGAAAAACACAGTGCAGACAAGCGTATAAAGTCATTATTGGCTAATTCAGAAAGACTTTTGGCCACAATTCTCATCTCAAACAATTTTGTCAATGTGATGATAATTATGCTGTGTAATTTCTTTTTTGCATCAGTAGTCGATTTTGGTGGATCAAGATTGCTTGAGTTTCTTGTCATAACCGTAATTCTTACATTTCTATTACTTCTCTTTGGGGAAATAATGCCGAAAATATATTCGGCACAGAACGCTTTGGCTTTTAGTCGTAAGGCGGCTCCTGTACTGAATGTCTTGAGTTATGTATTCAGACCTTTGTCTTCAGTGTTGGTGCGTTCAACAGTTTTCATCAATAAAATAGCTTATAAGAAGCCGCAGTCTCTTTCTGTGGATGAACTTTCGCAAGCTCTTGAACTGACGGACAAAAACGAGATTTCCGAAGAGAGCAATATGTTGGAAGGTATAATCCGATTTGGTGAAGAAACAGCAAAAGAGGTAATGACTTCCCGTCTTGATATGGTTGATCTCGATATTGACTCAACATTTTCAGAAGTCCTGAAATGTGTGGTCGATAACGGATATTCCCGTATTCCGGTTTATCAGGATACAAGGGATAACGTAAAGGGTGTACTTTATATCAAAGATCTTCTGCCATATCTTGAGAAAGGTGATGACTTTGACTGGAGAAAGCTTATTCGCCCTGCATTCTTTGTGCCGGAAACAAAAATGATAGATGACTTGCTCAGGGACTTTCAGACAAATAAGGTTCACATGGCAATTGTAGTTGACGAGTTTGGAGGTACGTCGGGTATAGTTACCATGGAAGATATTATAGAAGAGATAGTAGGGGAGATTAACGATGAATATGATGATGAGGAAAGAACATACGTTAAGCTTTCTGAAGGAGTGTTTGTGTTTGAGGCAAAGACTCTTCTTTCGGATTTCTATAAGATAATGAAGGCCGATCCTGAAGAATTTGAGGAGGTCTCCGATGATGCGGAAACACTGGCCGGCTTTATTCTTGCAGTAAAGGGTGAATTCCCGTCGCTGAATGAGGAGATAGTGTTTGGGAAGTATACTTTCAAGGTACTCGAAATGGATGCCAGAAGAATTCTTAAATTGAAGGTTACAGTACAATCTGAATCTGAGACTGGCGAAGAAAAGAACTGATTTTTGAAATTTAAGACATGCCTATACTGAGAAAATGGGAATTTGACGGAGCTGCCTGCGGAATATGGAGAGTGACTGAAACCGCAGAGAAGCTCCGTTCTTTGCTTACGGAAAAGTCTTTCACACAGGATTTTTTCAATTTTAAGTCACCTGCACGCCAATTGGAATATCTGGCTGTAAGGGCGCTTCTTCGTGAACTTTTAGGAAAAGAATGTCGTGTTCTTCATCATGAATCCGGCAAGCCTTATCTTGAGAACTCGTTGTGCAGGATATCTATATCTCATACAAAAGGTTTTGTAGCGTTGATTATTCACCCTGAAAAGGAAATTGGAATTGATATTGAATATCATTCCGATAGAGTGAAAAAGGTAGTTGGCAGGTTTGTCTCTTCAGGCGAAATGTCTCTTATAGAAAGAAAAGTTTCAGATATTGCGGATAATAATACCGTAGAAGAATTCAGAATCAATATGTATTTGTTGTTCTGGTCGGCAAAGGAAACAATGTTTAAGATGATAAATTCCAGTGAGGTGGATTTTCTGGAACATCTTAGTATAAACTCTGTCTCGTTTTCTGAACATTCCGGTAATGGCGCTGTTGTAGATGCACACTCTAAAGTTTTTAATGGAACTATGAATGCGTATGAGTGTAGAACTTCTCTGAAAACAGAGATGAGTATCGAGTTTTATCTGACGGAGGAGTTTGTTTGTACTTACAGCTGTATCGATTGAGACACTAATAAAAAAAGAGTTGGACAATGAATCACTATTAATGATATTCATTGTCCAACTCTTTTTTCGTAGCCCGTGGGGGAATCGAACCCCCCTTTCAAGAATGAAAATCTTGCGTCCTAACCGATAGACGAACGGGCCATCCTTATTGCTCCGGAATATCCGGCAGCTTTTGTTTTTTGTAGCCCGTGGGGGAATCGAACCCCCCTTTCAAGAATGAAAATCTTGCGTCCTAACCGATAGACGAACGGGCCATCCTTATGCTCCGGAATATCCGGCAGCTTTGTTTTTTTTGTAGCCCGTGGGGGAATCGAACCCCCCTTTCAAGAATGAAAATCTTGCGTCCTAACCGATAGACGAACGGGCCATCCTATGTTCCGGAATATCCGGTTTTCTTATTGCCTCGGTGATGATTTCCGATTGCGGGTGCAAAGGTACGAATATTTTTTAAATATGCAAACTTTTCGATGTAAAAACAGCTCAAAAAAGATAAAGTCTGATATTCTTTCATTTATGGAAATTGAAGATAACATCAGACTTTATTAATTAACATACTTATTTTAAGGATGTTGTATTAATTATTATATGTATTGTGTGTATTCCTTATTTCTGTCCAAGATTTTTTACTTCTTCCAGATTTTTTTCTATTTCCTCTTCACTAAGCTCGTAGTTTGTAAGGTTGCCGGACAAGTATTGGTCGTATGCACTCATGTCAATAAGTCCATGTCCTGACAGATTGAACAGAATTACTTTCTCTTCGCCTGTTTCAATACATTTCTTGGCTTCATTGATTGTAGCTGCTATTGCATGGCATGATTCCGGAGCAGGAATAATACCTTCGGCTTTTGCAAACATGATACCGGCATCGAATGTGTCAAGTTGTTTCACATCTACAGCTTCCATTAATCCGTCTTTCAGAAGTTGTGACACGATGACACCTGCACCATGATATCTCAAACCTCCAGCATGAATATTGGCAGGTGCGAAATTATGCCCCAAAGTGTACATTGGCAGGAGAGGAGTGTATCCGGCTTCGTCTCCGAAATCGTATTCAAACTTACCTCTTGTCAGTTTAGGGCAGGATGCAGGTTCTGCTGCAATATATCTTGTCTTTTTGCCTTCCAGGATAGTGTGGCGCATAAATGGGAAACAGATACCGCCGAAATTTGAACCACCGCCAAAGCATCCGATAATTATGTCAGGATATTCTCCTGCCATTTCCATCTGTTTTTCGGCTTCCAGTCCGATGACGGTCTGATGCAGTGTAACGTGGCTTAATACCGACCCAAGAGTGTATTTACAGTTAGGAGTTGTTCTTGCCAGCTCTATAGCCTCTGAGATGGCTGTTCCCAGTGATCCCTGATGATTTGGATATTTTGTAAGAATATCTTTTCCTGCACGTGTTGACATAGATGGCGAAGGAGTGACCTGTGCGCCGAATGTCTGCATTATGCTTCGTCTGTAAGGTTTCTGCTCGTAGCTGATTTTTACCTGATAAACCGCAGCTTCAAGTCCGAACACGCGGGCCGCATATGACAGGGCAGCTCCCCATTGTCCTGCTCCGGTTTCGGTAGTGATGTTTGTCACACCTTCCTTCTTGCAGTAATATGCCTGTGCCAGTGCCGAATTAAGTTTATGAGAACCAATCGGGCTTACGCTTTCATTTTTGAAATATATGTGTGCCGGTGTTCCCAAAGCTTTTTCCAGACCATATGCTCTTACAAGTGGGGTGCTTCTGTAGTATTTATACATTTCTCTAACCTCTTCCGGAATTTCTATCCATGCGTCAGTCTGGTTCAGCTCCTGATGGCACAGTTCTTTTGCAAAGATAGGGTAAAGATCTTCTGCCTTCAACGGTTCTTTTGTAGCAGGATTGAGTGGCGGCATTGGCTTGTTCTTCATGTCCGCTTGAATATTATACCAGTGTGTAGGTATCTCGTTTTCCTTTAGGAAAAATCTTTTCTGTTTCTCGCTCATGGCTATTTATTTTAAAGTTCTGCTCAAAAATAGACAAAAAAGTTTATTTAGCAAAGAAATACTCGATTATTTGATACTAAATATTAAAAATAGATAGAATAATGTAAGGAGAAATCTATTTAATAATTGCGTTTTGTGCTAATTGAGTGGTAAACTCAACTTTTTGTATGCTATTGGCTGTTTCACCATTTTTTTTGTGTAAGTTTGCATGTATCTTTTTAAAGTTAAAAAGAATATGGATAATTGGGAACGTTTAATATTATATAGAAAGAAGCTTGTATTGCCCCGCATTTATCAGGTGGTTGACTGGTTTTCATGGCTAGCATGTTTTGCAGCTATTTTATTCATAGCTTCTATAGTATATCGTTACGGTTTCACGGTCACGGAAAATGTACATTCCGTACTTCATGCTGTCTCAAACTCCGTTTGGATTGTTTTTTTGGTCAATACAGCATTAAGTCATCTGTTTTCAAACGAAGAAGGCAATAAGTTCACAGTGTGGACCTGGTTGCTTGATATAGGTCTTTATCTTACACTGTTGCCTGTTGTTTTTCATCTGCCGGAACCTGGTAATGCAGCATATTGGATATGGATATTCTTCAATAGCAGTTATTATAAGGGGGCTGTTCTTCTGCTTATGTCCTTTACGTTGCTGTCCGGTTTTTTTGTCCGGCTTTTGGGACGAAAAACAAATCCTTCACTTATTCTGGCGTCAAGCTTTTTTATAATAATAATTGTCGGAGCCGGACTTCTGATGCTTCCAAGGGCTACATATAATGGCATATCGTGGATAGATGCGTTGTTTATCTCCACCAGTGCAACGTGTGTAACCGGACTTGTATCTGTCGATGTACCTTCCACATTTACCATGGAAGGTCAGATTATAATAATGCTGCTTATTCAAATAGGTGGTTTGGGAGTGATGACTATAACCAGCTTCTTCGCCATGTTCTTTATGGGGAATACGTCGCTTTACAACCAGTTGGTTGTAGGCGATATGATAAGTACCAATTCATTGAACTCATTATTATCTACATTATTATATATATTGGGATTTACTCTTGCCATTGAGGGAATAGGTATGTTTCTGATATGGATTGACATACACGGAACCCTTGGAATGACGTTTTATGAGGAGCTTTATTTTGCAGCTTTTCATTCCATATCAGCATTCTGTAACGCCGGTTTTTCTACACTTCCTGGTGGAATGGGTAATGACATGGTGATGCATAATCACAATTTTCTTTATATCGTATTGTCATTGCTTATTGTATTTGGCGGTATAGGTTTCCCTATATTGGTGAATATGAAAGACACGATATTCTATTATTTCCGATATTGTTTTTCCAGACTGTTTTTCCGTCGTCGCAGGTTCATTAAGAAAATTCATTTGTACAATCTGAATACCAAGATTGTTTTGTTTATGACAGGAGCACTTTTGTTGCTGGGAACAATTGTCATTCTTCTTTTTGAATGGAATCATGCTTTTGCCGGTATGGATGCGGCAGACAAAGTGGTCCACGCCTTCTTCAATTCCGTATGTCCACGAACTGCGGGTTTTGCCAGTGTCGGACTTACCACACTTTCCACACAGACTCTTCTGCTTATGATTATTCTGATGATGATAGGTGGCGGAACACAGTCAACTGCCGGAGGTGTGAAGATAAATGTCTTTGCTGTGATTCTGATAAACCTTTTTGCCGTGCTTAGAGGGGTGGAGAGAACATATATTCTGCATCGCGAGATTTCATCCGATTCGGTAAAACGTTCAAATGCGGCTTTGATTCTTTATCTTCTTATTGTTTTCTTTGCAATATTCCTGATGACTGTCATAGAACCGAATGCGTCTGTCATGGCATTGGTCTTTGAATGTGTATCTGCTTTGAGTACGGTAGGCTCCAGCCTTGATCTTACACCGACTTTGAGCAATGCCGGCAAACTCCTGATAATAGTTCTTATGTTTGTTGGTCGTGTTGGAGCTTTTACATTGGTAAGCGGACTTATAAGACAGGAGAAAAAGAAAAACTACAAATATCCAAGTGACAATATTATAATAAACTGATAAAACAATAAAATACATTTGATATGAAATATCTTATTATAGGATTAGGCAATTATGGTGGAGTGTTGGCAGAAGAGCTTACGACTCTAGGTCACGAAGTTGTCGGCGTTGACTCAGAGGAACTTCAGGCGGAACGTTATAAAGACAAAGTTGCCACAACTTATGTCCTCGATGTTACAGATGAGATGGCACTGTCTGTTCTGCCTCTTAACAGTGTGGATATAGTCATTGTGGCCATAGGCGAAAATTTCGGAGCTTCCGTAAGGATTGTATCATTATTGAAGAAACATAACGTAAAGCATATATATGCACGTGCCGCAGATGAAGTGCATAAGGCTGTTCTTGACGCATTTTCATTGGATAGAATATTGACTCCGGAGAAAGATGCTGCAAGGCTTCTGGTACAGCTTATGGAACTTAATGCCGAGGTAGAGCATTTCTCCGTTGATGAAAACAATTACGTATTTAAATTCTCAATACCTTCCAAACTCATAGGATATAAAATCAATGAGTTAAGCATAGAGGAAGAATTCAAGATACGTATTATATCCGTGATTATGGGAAAACATACTTCAAATATTCTTGGAATATCAAAGGTTGAGAAAGTTTCAGAAGTATCTTATCCTGAGGATTACGAGTTGAAACAGGATGACGGTCTGGTTTGTTATGGCCAGTATGCCGATTTTATCAAGTTCTGGAAATCTGTAAAATAAAGACAGTATGGCTTTATAAAAACATGAGGGATTAGTATTGATGAAATGTCAAGACTAATCCCTCTGTCTATATCATATGTTTATTTTATGTTTCTTCTGTTCAATGCCTGCTGATACTTTCTTGCGTTTATGTTATGCTCGCTTAGAGTAGAGGCAAAATTGTGAGTACCGGAGAAGTCCTCTTTTGCACACATGTAAATGTAATTATGTTTTGAATAATTCAAAACACTGTTTATTCCCGCTACTGATGCAATTCTGATTGGTCCGGGAGGTAACCCGGCATATTTGTAGGTATTATAGGGGCTGTCAGTTTCCAGATGTTTGAACAGTATTCTTCTAAGTCCGAAGTCCTGTAGGCTGAATTTTACTGTAGGGTCGGCCTGGAGAAGCATCCCTCTTTTGAGCCTGTTTATGTAGAGTCCTGCCACAAGAGGCTTTTCTGCGTTGTTGGCAGTTTCTTCATCAACTATTGATGCCAGAGTGCATACTTCGGTAGTGGTCATATTCAGCGCTTCTGCCTTTGCCCTACGTTCTGCGCTCCAGAAATTCTTATTTTCCTTTATCATTCTTTTAATGAAGCTTTCAGCTGTCATATTCCAATAAACCTCATACGTATTAGGTATAAAAAGTGCGGGAATAGTAGCTTTGTCATATCCAAGTGTGGCTATGTAGCTGCTGTCATTCAGCAGGGCAGATATGCTGGCTGAATCAGCCATAATCTGTCTGGCTACTCTTGATGCCAGTTTGTCCATAGTTCTTACACTCGGAATTATCAGTTTCACAGGAGTCTGTCTTCCGGATTCAATCTTTCTGAAGGCTTCAAGTACGGATGATTGCGGGCTTATCCTGTATGCTCCGGTATGTATATTCTCTCCATAACCTTTGATTTTTGCCAGAAACTTTATCCCTGACATACTTTTGGGGTTAAGATTTCTTTCAATTTTGACAAAAACAGAGTCGGAAGAGTCGTCCTCATCTATATAAATAAACGTAGGATTATTAATGTTGAAAGGTTTGCTAAATAACAATAAGTATGTGCTGACTGCAGCAGACAGAATAATCGCTGAAATCACGGATAAGGAGATAATTAATGCTTTCTTCTTCATATAAAAAACTGGTTAATGCTACAAAGATATGAAAATAAGTGTATTTTTGGCAATTATTTTTTTGCTAATATCATATTTATAGTATCTTTGCTCCATACTCAAACTATAATCTTATAATTTATTTTATTTACAAACATGAAAAATACGCTATTGGCATTGGCTTTTATGGCAGGAATTCCTGCATTTGCACAGCAGAAAGCAAGTATCGAGATTTATCCTGAGAAAGGAAATCAGATTATCCCGAAAGAAATTTACGGGCAGTTTGCAGAACATCTTGGAACATGTATTTATGGTGGTCTGTGGGTAGGCGAGAATTCCTCAATACCTAACGTTGACGGTTACAGAACAGATGTTCTTGAAGCATTGAAGAAACTGAAGGTTCCTGTATTGAGATGGCCGGGAGGTTGTTTTGCCGACGAATATCACTGGATGGACGGAATCGGACCTAAGGAGAACCGTCCGCGTATGGTGAACAATAACTGGGGAGGTACAGTGGAAGACAACAGCTTCGGTACTCATGAATTCCTCAATCTATGTGAGATGCTGGGTTGCGAACCTTATATCAGCGGTAACGTAGGAAGCGGAACTGTAGAGGAAATGGCAAAATGGGTGGAATATATGACAGCCGAGCAGGGTAGCCCTATGGCGAAACTGCGTAAGGAAAACGGACGTGAAAAGCCATGGAAGGTTAAATATTTCGGAGTAGGGAACGAAAGCTGGGGATGCGGTGGAAGCATGCGTCCTGAGTATTATTCAGACCTTTATCGCCGTTATTCAACATATTGCAGAAACTATAACGGAAATGTTCTGTTCAAGATTGCCAGCGGTGCAAGCGACTATGATTACGATTGGACTGAAACATTGATGAAGAATATCGGTCACAGAATGGACGGTGTTTCTTTGCATTATTACACCGTTACAGGATGGGAAGGTAGCAAAGGTTCGGCTACGGAATTCACTGACGATGATTACTACTGGACAATGGGTAAGTGTCTTGAAATAGAAGATGTGTTGAAACGCCATATTGCCATAATGGATAAATACGATCCTAAGAAACAGATTGCCCTTATGGTTGACGAATGGGGTACATGGTGGGATCAGGAACCTGGCTCTATTCCTGGACATCTTTATCAGCAGAACACTATGCGTGACGCATTTGTAGCTTCTCTTTCACTCGATGTATTCCATAAATATACAGACCGTGTGAAGATGACTAACATCGCTCAGATAGCGAACGTTCTTCAGTCAATGATTCTTACAAAAGAAGACAAGATGGTGCTTACTCCTACATATCACGTGTTCGAGATGTATAATGTTCATCAGGATGCCACATATCTTCCTTTGAACCTTGAATGTAATTACAAGGTAGTGAGAGATAACCGCGAAGTTCCGATGGTGAGTGCAACAGCTTCACGCAAGGATGGTGTGACACATATATCACTGTCGAACGTAAGCCTTGACGAGGAACAGGAAATAACCATTAAACTTGACGGCGAAACACTCAAGTCAGTGTCAGGAAGAATATTGACATCTGAAAATATAGATGACTACAATACCTTTGAAAACCCAAACGTCGTTTGCCCGAAAGAATTCAAGGGAGCAAAGATTTCGAAGAATGTCTTGAATGTGAAACTTCCTGCCAAATCTATCGTAACTTTGGAGTTGAAATAATATTTGAATAATGCAAAAAAATAGAGCGGCGCTTTAAGAAAAGTACCGCTCTATTTTTATATATGTATCAATCAGTCGAAAAGACTTCTGAATTTCTTGAAGATTTTTTCCTTCAGACTGGTGTTAGGCTTGAAACTTTCGGATTCCTGCCATTTTTCGAGTGCCTGACGTTCTTCTTTTGTAAGAGTTTCAGGGATATATACACTTACGTTTACCAGCAGGTCACCTGTTCCGGTGCTGTAGCCGTAGCTGTTGATGTTAGGCAGACCTTTGCCTCTCAGACGGAGAACCTTACCAGGCTGTGTTCCCGGTTCAATCTTGATTTTAGCCTTGCCGTCTATTGTAGGGATTTCCACTGTACCACCAAGCGCTGCCTGAGGAACACTAAGAAGCAGATTATAAATAAGGTCGCTTTCGTCTCTTATCAGTTCAGGATGCTTTTCTTCTTCTATAAGAACAAGCAGGTCGCCTGCCACACCGTTGTGCTTTCCGGCATTACCCTTACCGTTGATGGTAACCTGCATACCTTCTGCTACTCCGGCAGGTATTTTTACTGTAACTACTTCTTCGCCGTAAACTACGCCTTCGCCGTTACATTCCTTACACTTGTTCTTGATGATTTTTCCTTCACCGTTACACTGAGGACATACAGACTGAGTCTGCATCATTCCGAAGATACTCTGCTGAGTACGTGTCACGCTACCTGTTCCGTGACATGTAGGACAAGTCTCTGTTCCGCTGTTTCCTTCGGCACCTGTTCCGTGACAGTGTGAACAAGGAACGTATTTCTTTACCTTGAATTTCTTTTCAGTTCCTTCAGCAATTTCCTTCAGCGTAAGTTTAGCCTTTACCCTAAGGTCTGCACCGCGGAATTTGCGTTGTCTTGGCTGGCCTCCGCCACCTCCGAAACCGCCGAATCCTCCGAAACCGCTGTGTCCGCCAAAGATGTCACCAAACATAGAGAATATATCATCCATAGACATACCCTGTCCGCCGAAACCTCCGTATCCGCCTCCTGCAGCACCGCCTACGCCTGCATGACCGAACTGGTCGTAGCGTGAACGCTTGTCAGGATTGCTCAATACTTCGTATGCTTCTGCGGCTTCCTTGAATTTCTCTTCAGCTTCCTTGTCTCCCGGATTTTTGTCAGGGTGATACTGGATTGCTTTCTTACGGTATGCCTTCTTTATTTCGTCTGCTGTGGCTGTTTTCTCCACGCCAAGCACTTCGTAGTAATCTCTTTTAGTAGCCATATTTGCGATGTGGTTTTATTGTATTATTGAGCAACTACCACTTTGGCGTGGCGTATAACTTTGTCATTCAGTTTGTAACCAGTCTGTACACAGTCCAAAATCTTGCCTTTCTGTGCTTCATCCTGAGCAGGAACAAGAGCTATTGCCTCGTGGAAATCAGTATCGAATGCTTCTCCCACAGGATTCATCTTTTCAAGCCCTTCGTGACCAAGGTTTTTCAGGAACTTCTGATGTATCAGGTCAATACCTTCGTACATAGCCTTAACATCGTCTGCCTTCTGCATGTTCTGCAAAGCACGTTCCAAGTCGTCAAGGATAGGCAGAATAGCCGAGATAGCCTTTTCGCCACCGTTTTTGATAAGTTCGGCTTTTTCCTTCATTGTACGTTTGCGGTAATTGTCAAATTCAGCCGAAAGACGCAGATATTTGTCTTTATAGTCCTCAAGAGCCTGTTTTGTCTCTTCAAGTTCTTTTGCTGCTTTTTCCTCTTCTGAAAGTTCGGCTTCCTTCTCTTCACCTGCATTTTCGGCAGAGTTTGTTTCTTCAGCCTGAGTTTCAGTTTCCTGCTGCTGGTTTTCAGCTTCCTCGTTCTTCAATATTTCTTCTTCCGGATTTTGATTCTGATTTTTATTCATGTCTTTATGTTGTTATTTTATTATTAATCTGTGATTTAAGTGCCGGACTTGCATACGGCTGTTGGCTGTACTACAAAAACCGTGCCTGTAATGTTCTGTATGCATAAACAGCCGCAAAATTACTAAAAAACTGACATACTGACACAAAAAAACTTATAAAAAGCCGTGTTCTGGGAGTGATATGCCTTTCACTGCATTGTAAATTAGTGGGATATTTAGTACCTTTGCACGCAAATTTCAGAATAACAGTATAATTTAGGTATATACATACAAACAAACTTATAAAATGATTACAGTTTCTAATGTAGCCGTTCAATTCGGTAAGAGAGTATTGTACAACGATGTGAACATGAAGTTCACCAACGGTAATATTTACGGTGTGATAGGTGCCAACGGTGCAGGTAAGTCAACATTTCTTAAGGTAATTTCCGGTGAACTTGACCCTACTAAGGGAAGCGTTACGCTGGGACCGGGCGAACGTCTTTCAGTTCTTAGTCAGGACCACTTCAAGTTCGACGAACATACTGTACTGGATACAGTCCTTATGGGACATACTGTGCTTTGGGACATCATGAAGCAGCGCGAAGCACTGTACGCCAAAGAAGATTTTACCGATGAAGACGGAATTAAGGCTGCAGAACTTGAAGAAAAATTTGCAGAACTTGAAGGATGGAACGCAGAAAGCGATGCTGCTATTCTTCTTAGCGGACTTGGTATAAAGGAAGACAAGCACTATATGCTGATGGGTGACCTCAGCGGTAAGGAAAAGGTGCGTGTCATGCTTGCACAGGCATTGTTCGGTAATCCTGACAACCTGCTTCTGGACGAGCCTACCAACGACCTCGACATGGAAACTGTGACATGGCTGGAAGAATATCTTTCAAATTTCGAACATACAGTACTTGTAGTGAGCCACGACCGTCACTTCCTCGACTCTGTATGTACCCACACAGTGGATATCGACTTCGGTAAGGTTAACCTCTTTGCCGGTAACTATAGCTTCTGGTACGAATCAAGCCAGCTCGCACTTCGTCAGCAGCAGAACCAGAAAGCTAAGGCTGAAGAAAAGCGTAAGGAACTTGAAGAATTTATACGCCGTTTCTCTGCCAACGTGGCAAAATCAAAACAGACTACCAGCCGTAAGAAGATGCTTGAGAAACTTAATGTGGACGAAATCAAGCCTTCATCACGTAAATATCCTGGTATTATCTTCACTATGGACCGCGAGCCGGGTAATCAGATTCTTGAAGTTTCAGGACTTCGTGCCGAAACTGAAGATGGAATTGTTCTTTTCAACGATGTAAACTTCAATGTTGAGAAGGGTGACAAGATAGTATTCCTGAGCCGTGACCCACGTGCGATGACTGCATTCTTCGAGATCATCAATGAACGTCGCAAACCACAGGCAGGACACTTCAACTGGGGTGTGACTATCACTACTGCATATCTGCCACTTGACAATACTGACTTCTTCAATTGCGATCTTAATCTTGTTGACTGGTTGAGCCAGTACGGACAGGGCAATGAAGTGGAGATGAAGGGATTCCTCGGACGTATGCTGTTCTCCGGTGAAGAAGTGCTGAAGAAAGTGAATGTACTTTCGGGAGGAGAGAAGATGCGATGCATGATTGCACGTATGCAGTTGAGAAATGCCAACTGTCTTATCCTTGACACTCCTACAAACCACCTCGATCTGGAGTCTATTCAGGCATTCAACAACAATCTGAAGCAATACAAGGGTAACGTGCTGTTTGCATCACACGACCACGAATTCATTCAGACTGTTGCCAACCGTATCATCGAACTGACACCTAACGGTATCATCGACAAGATGATGGAGTACGATGAATACATCACATCAGACCATATCAAGGAAATGCGCGCACGTATGTATGGCGACAAATAATCATTCCATTGATTCAATACCAAACGACAGGGGGAGCAAATCTTTTGTTCCCCTTGTTTCGTATATACAGGCAGTGCCGTACATAAGCATACGGATAGGGCGGTGGTGTCTTTGTTCGGCTTCCAGCATTACCTGTCGGCATGCTCCGCACGGAGTGACAGGCTGTTCTGTGAATCCTTCGCTGTTTGATGCCGCAATGGCCAGTGTTGTTACAGCTTTGTCAGGATATTCAGAACCTGCATGAAACAGGGTAGTGCGTTCCGCGCACAGCCCGGAAGGGTAGGCGGCATTCTCCTGGTTTGAGCCGGTCACTATCGTGCCGTCATCAAGCATGGCTGCTGCTCCTACATTGAAATGTGAGTATGGGGCATAGCTTCTCTTTGTAGCTTCTTTTGCAGCCTCTATCAGTTGTTTGTCTGAATCAGTAAGTTCTTCGAACTGGTATTTTCTTATTATGACTTGTTGTTTTAGTTCTTTCATAGTGTGAAGTTTTTAGGTCTTGTTTAGGTTTCCATCTCCCATCTCACCATTCACCTTATCATATTGAGCTTCCGTAAGGGTACTAATAGTCATTCTTCGCTGAAATAGCAATAATAAGTGAGTTAGTATCCAATACAATGTTTCTCATATTCATTTATATGGAGTACGTTCATGTAGTTGATGGAATTTATCGACTTTTTCCTCATTCAATTCTCCATTCTCCCACAAGCGGTCAATCTCCTTTTGCGCTTGCTTGGCGAAATAGTCAGAAATAGCCTTTTTAAGTTCAGCTAATGCTTCAGGACTGTCCACAAACGACATCATTTCAAGCACTTGCAATTGAGCCGGATTAAAAACTGTCACATTCATATATTTGGATTTATAATCTATATAATGCAAAAGTACAATTTATTTCTTTATTTCCTAATTTTCTTTTAAAAACTTCTCAAACTTCTCAAATGATGTAGCATCAATATCAGAGCTTCTTCATCTTAGCTATATGGCGTTTAATCGTTCTTATGCCTTTCCCTGATTGTGAAGTCAATTCTTCAGTTGTAATTTTAGGATAAGTGGCAACCTGTTCTTCAATCCAGGTATCTAAATCTTCGTCTTGAGGGACATCTTGAGGGACATCTTGAGGGACATTTGCATCCTCTACATAATTTATCTCTATATCAGGATGTTCCTCTATAATGACTTGTTGTTTCAGTTCTTTCATAGTGTGAAGTTTTTAGAAATCTGCAAATGAATTCTTGTACGCTCATTTTCCTGTTTTTTGAGTAAATTTCAAAACTTCCTTTTATATCTTTGAGCCGGATGATTAGGCATAGCATGTTCTCTTTCCAAAAGTCCTTTATTCACCATCACTGGAATAATTTCCCCTTTCAGATATTGTGTACTTCGCCTTATTTCAAGGGCTATTTCCTCTACTGATTTCCAAGTTTGGGTACTATTCTGTATTATTCCAAATAATTCTTTTTGGCTATACTTCTTTTTAATTGTTTTTTGAGTATTTGTCTTAAGATAATCATCATTGGAACTGTTAAGGTTTTCATCCGAACTATTAAGGTTTTCATCTGAGCTGTTAAGGTTTCCATCTGAACTATTAAGATTACTATCTTTATTCAAATGATATGTAGTTCCTCTTCCGATACCGTCAGAAACAAGATAACCTTCAGAACATAATTCTTTCAGCATTTGGAAATATAATAATTTACATATTGCTGTCGGTTTACGAAATCATTTATAAGAGCTTGTATCATTAGCTTCTTTATGATAAAGATACACAGATATAGTATCAAGGTGAACATTTTAATGGAATTATGGTAAACACTCAGATTGCCTACATAAAAGTCATCAACAGGATAAGTGTTCTTCTATAGTTTGTTTAAATACCATTTAAACACTGATTAAGCAGTATTTAAATGGCATTTGAAAATGTTTTGCAAAAGGTTTGCAAAGCCTTATTAATTATAGCACTATTCACAATCTTGCTATTCATTCACTGAACACCTTGCATTTCATTATTATATTTTCAGTTCTTTATTATTTGGTTTTTTATTGAACAAAAAATACGAGTAAAAAATATATATATGTCAAATATAATATGTTGATATTCAGTGTGTATTTGTCCTATTGAACAAATTCTATTGAACAAAGAACAATACTATATATTATATGTGATAAACTCAAAATAAGGATGTTCCAAAGAGTCAATATCCTCTTCTTCTATAAAATCATTATGAACCAAAAATGATTTAATATATAGTTTACGGGCAAATGTAGAAATACCTTCGTAATCCACTTTTGTATAAATACCTGTTTTAGGACGGTTTATCAGACCGGCTTCGATGTACATTGGCATTATGCAATATAGAGCATTGGGCAAAGAACGATTACTAGCGTATATTGAAGACATTTTATTTAGTATGAGCTGTGTTGATACTTCATCCTGAACATGGAAGAATTTTCCAAGGACAACCATTGCATCATATCCAAAACTATATGCAGCATTAATTAAAGATGTAAAGATAATAGCTCTATCATTTTTATGCTTCATCGCTACATAATACTCATTTTTGTGTTCTTCAATAAAAGGGAATAAAGGATTACGTATAGATAATTTTCCTATGATACTACGTGCTTTATTTATTCTGTTGCTCCCTTCATATTCTCCTGAAGCCAAATCTGCTGCAAATTCAGATGAATAACACCCTTCCAAGGCTGCTTTTATAGCCATCTCAATAACATTTGTACTTATTCGCTGATTGATTCCAACAGTTTTTCCCATATTATTTCTTTTTAATTGTGATGAAAGGTATTACTACTTCAAGAAAGTGAGATCCTCCATGAGTTATACATTCATTATTATTAAAACTATACAGATTTCTCCATACAGCACTATTATTTGTCCATTTATCCGTGCGGAGAAGTTGATTTTCAATATCATTATTGGATGATATAAATCCGTCAAGATATTCTTTTTTTGAATAAATTAAGTGGCGTTTGCCCCTGCTCTCTTTTTCAAAAAGAAAAGTTTTTTCTTGTGAAGTCAGATTTCTCCATGGGGAAGTATATACATTACCATGATCTGTAGTTATATATATATGATACCCATTTTCGTGTAATTCTTTTATATCTTTAGCTGTATCGTGTGCCCAATTTTCAGTAAGAAGATACAACTCTTTATTACTGGATGAAGAATGCATTTTTTCATCAAGATCTGTATCTACTAAAGCAATTCTACGATATTGCATGTTATCCATACACAAACTGCCGTGAATATATCCTACTTCATAATTCTGCATTCGGTTTGATGCTTTTTGTTTTGAAGAAGTCCAGAAATCAATCCATAAACTACTTTCAGACTTTGGCGACTGATTATATTCAATAATAGGCGATTCACCTCTGAATATAGCCTGTCTTGATAATTTTGTAATGGATGGAATCCATGAAAGGATTTGATTATCATCAGTTTCTATTTCTAGAAAACTTAGTTCTCTCTTCAGCAAAAGATATTGCCAATAACTCATTCCGTCTATGATTACAAGTGCAACTTTATCTGTTCTGGAGTGCTGATGTAATATATTAGGCAATATTTTATGTACCATTTTAGGTCTTTGAATGGCTGAAGAGTTAATCATTGAAGCATATTTATTATCAATGAACTTTTGAAAATCCTCATTAATGGTTTCTAGAACAGGAACAATATTGTCGTATAAATTGTTCTTGATTGCAGAAAGTAACAAGTAAGATATTTTCTCTATTGTTTCAACTTTTTCCCATTTTAATTGAATTCTATTGAACTCTTTTTTAAGTGTTTCTTCATCTGTGCCATATATGCTATCAGTTTCTTCCAATAATTTAATGGTTTCCTGTGCTGTAAGTGTATTGGTAAACTTCTTTTTGTATATATAAGATGCAATATTGAATGTAAGGTTGTTTGCCTTGAGTAGTACTATCTCATTACATGCAGGAAGTAATTTAGATATCTTAAAAGTTGGTGCTACATAAATATGCATCATAATATCAGGTAGAATACTTTCCACATCGTCATAAATGTAACATACCTTATTTCCGGAGTTTTTATCACTTAGTTCAAAACGTACTCTTAGTTCAATAGAAGACTCAATAGGGAGTAGGAGCAAACCTGACTCTTTGAGTATTTTCTCTTGTGTATCAGGTCTGCTTAAGAAACCATCCGGATTGTTAACGACACTAATCAGATGTGTTTCGGATGTGATGCTATCTATTATTCTTTGTATAAAACTATCCATTTACTCTAACTGTCAAAATCATTGTTACATCTGGGATAATACTTTTTGATTTTTCGAATCCGGCTTGCCAATTCTTTCTTTCTTCTTTTAGCCTTTTCAGTTTTGAATTTCTTATATTGCTAATACCAATTTTGCTAATTCTTTGTTCAGAATAATCTATTGCTCTAACCTTCTTTTCAAATATGCTTTTAAGATTATTTTCTATTTCACATTCCATCCTGTGAAACACTGCATGTAGATTATTCTGTAGAATGGAATTATTGTCAAAATCCAAATTATAAGGCATTTCACCACAATATTCAAATGCATCTTTGGTTTGTACAAGTCTGTTCCAAACATCATTGCCGTATGGAGCGTAAACTTTGCCATTATCTGCCACAAATTGAGCACTGTAGGTTATTTTAGTTTCATAATTGTTCTTGGCAGATATTTTCCAAACAGTGAGGAAACCATTAATGTCATTTCCATCGTGTGATTTTATAACCGGAATTTTCTTTTGGCTATTCCCGTCAATACCATCAAGCAAACGCTTGATATAGGGATGCTGCAAGGTTAAATGTTCACATTCAGGATTAAACCCTATTGATGAAGAATCAAAACATGCGTTTATCTTCTGTCCGTTTATTTCATATTCAGTTATACCTGTAAGTAACTTGTTTATTTTTCCGTTTTCACTTATGGCGTAAAGGTCCAGAAGCTCTTCAAGCCAAACTGGAAGAGGGCTGTATTTTACTTCTCCTGCACTTTCTTTCACAATATCTTGTTCTGAGAAAGATGGTAGCAAACCTTCTGTGGCCTTATAATCGTGTAATTTTTGCCGTATCTCATATAACCAACTCTCACTTGCAAATTCAAATCTTTTAGGGTCGAGTAATGATTGAAGGTAGAGATGATTTACATCTTTCATGTTTATTGTAGAATCCAGCACATCTCCACTTTTATCTATTCCCAGTTCATTCAGTATGGCATCAAGCTTTTCTACAATAATCTCATAAACTCGGGTATCAACAGAGTTGTTTGTTAACATATTATATGCAATGACAGGATGCTTTTGTCCAATACGGTCCACACGTCCTATCCTCTGTTCTATAGCCATAGGATTCCACGGTAAATCATAGTTAAACACGATATTACAAAACTGCATGTTCAGAGATTCGCCTGCAGCATCAGTTGCAATCATGACCTGAGCATTGTTTTTGAATTTTATTAATGCTTTCTGTCGTTCTTGCAAGTCCATGCTGCCATTTATGCCAACTGTGGTAAATCCTGCTTTTTCCAGCTGTTCGGTAAGATAGGCTTGTGTTTTTATGAATTCTGTAAATACCAGAATCTTAAGATTGGAATCATTATATTTGTCTTGCAGAGAATAGATGTTCTGAATCAATGCTGTAGTTTTTGCATCCTGTTCGTTTGCAAGGCAGTTTTGGGCTTCTGTAATAAGTTCTGCTAAAGCAGTTTCTTCATTTATATAGTTTGCATTCGGATATTCCACAGAATAATCTTCTGTGTTCAAATCCTCAAAATCTACAGTTTCTTCTTCATCATAATTACTGATGTCATCTACACAGCCGTTCTGCAAACGCCATAATCTGGTCTGCATGGCAGATAGTATGGCAGCAGTACTACTACTGGCCAGTTTTTGCATCATGACCATTACAAGACCAGTTGCATTCCTGTTGCCGTGCTTAGCTTTTCCAAAACAATAGCGTACGTATTCAGTTACACGCTTATAAAGAGCAATCTGTAATCTATGTTGGTCATTATCAAGATTGACATTTATTCTTACTGTATTTCTGGGTTGGAATAACTTTTTGCCATCATAGTCCACAGCATTACGTTTTTCAGAACGCATTATGTATGGCTCAATTTCTTGAATACTTGGTGTACCTTCCCCAGTAAAAGTATCCGAATCAATTAATTGAAGTACTCTTCTGAAATGATCACTTTTACCGCGATGTGGGGTTGCTGAAAGTAATAGGACATTTGGAACAGAGTTACATAAGGTTTCTGCCATTTGATATCTTGACACTAATGCAGTAGAACCACCCATACGATGGGCTTCATCCAAGATAAGCATATCAAAATCTGCATTTACCACAGACTCAAGACGGTACCTATTGTATTCATCTATTTTATCCTCGGTCCATCCCTGTCTCGCTATCAGTGGCTTTAGTGCATCTGTAGAGACGATAATCTGATTATGCTGTTTCCAGAAGTTTAACTCTTCTTCGGCCTCAAAACTCGCGAATGTACGGGCCATACCGGAAATGAATTCACTGTCATATATGTAAAAGCTTTCATTGAAATGCTCTTTGAGCTCTTGTTGCCATTGAAGCATTGCCGACTTGGGAACAACAAGCAAGATTCGTTTCAGCTCACCTCTTAATTTCTTTTCTTTTATGATAAGGCCGGCTTCGATAGTCTTTCCCATACCCACCTCATCAGCCAGAAGAAATCTTGTCTGTACACCCTGCATTACCTTTTCCAATACTAAAATCTGATGAGGAAGTGGTATCAGACTACTTTCGTATGGAGCAAGTAATCTTTTTTGTGCCATTTCCTCTTTTATTCGTGCAGCTATGGCTACATAACGAAGGTACGACATACCGATTTTCTTATCATCAGTTATATCATCTTCAAGATCAGAGCGCAAAACTTGTACAAAGGTGTTGTCCTCAAGAATATGAATCCATACTGTATCCTTTCCAAATAAAGTCTTGCTGCCTATTATTTCAACACTCTTACCTTTATATTTCATTCTGGTTTAATCTTTAAATCACTACTCTTCCGGAAACGTTTTCCCGTTTGCTATTCCGTTTGCAAATTATGTTTTCTGCAAACGAACCTGCAAACGGAATTGTTTATGATAGCTCTCGTATTCTTCTGTATCTCACGTTGTTAGTTACACTATCCTCCGTTTGCAAAATTTCTCCTTCATTTACTAATTCTGCAAACAAACGGGAAACCTTTGAGCGGTCTTTTTCCTGTAATTTCAGTAACATGCGAGCTTCCGTATTATTTATAGTCTCTATAGAATCCAAATATCTTAAGATTGCCTCCTTTTGTCTAGCCTTTTCCTGTTTTTTTGTGTTGACATATTCAATTTTATCACCCATATTTGCTCGTTTGCTTACATGAAGAATATATGCCAGACCAGATGTTTTGCCTGTAGGTTCTATAAATTCCAAATCATAAAGCTTATCTAATATTGATTGTAACCTGTAAGGACTTATATTAGGTGATAGAGCAAGGTCTGATACTTTAACTTGTTTATTGTTAATAATCTCGGAGAGAATTAGTAATTCATCAAGCTTCATAGGTTTTCCTACCTGGCTTTCATACAATAAAGACAACTCTATGAGTTTTTCTGAAACTACATCTGCCTTTATCCGGAATATAACAGATGTTTCTGTTTCTTCCGGTTCAGGCAATGATTTGCCTTTTTTTAGTAAATCGGTAAATATTTTATCAAATCCACTTCCGGCTTTTTCCGCCATACCAATTTCTCTTAAAATATCCATTACATTTGGATTACGCGGATTGGTTTTTCGTAAGTAGTTTTCTGTGGTCACACCCTCCGGAAATAATCCCGGACTTTCTATTTCCAGATAACCACCATCGTCATATTTCCTAATCTCTACAATCTGTTGTCTGCTTAGGCTCCTGTGGGCCAGTGCATTTATCAACAATTCACGAATTACTATTTCTGAATAATCTTCAACATATTCGCGAAAAAGTCCAAATACATACTCTTTCTGTCTGATTTCAGCTTTTAGTTGAGCAAAGCATTCTTTTGCTACTTCTATAATATTACCCTTATATTCGTAGGGCTTATATGTTCCATCTTCAAAGTAATGAATATATTTTACTTCATAAAACGGCAATTCTTTCAATGCACTCTGATTCCCTACAAAAAGAATACCTGTTGTTGTAGGCAATGTTGCGTTGCCTATTTCTTTTGTCATACCAAGAGAGTCGAGAAAATCTTCCCTAGTCTTATCCAGATAAGGACTGTCAGGGTCTCTTGCTTCTATTAGTCCCAATAAGTTCTGGATACGGGTTTCGTCTATCCATTCACCGGCTATCTGCCATTCTTTTTGATCGTACACTATCAATCCTTTTTCTGACATAATAGTTGCCATTTCGTATGGTTCTATAGGACGATTACCATTGTTACTGCGTATCAAGAACTCCCCGCGGCTTGTGCGATGTAACTGTGACGAGAAAGGAATTTCCAGAACCAGCAAATCTTTTCCTTTTACCTTTATTTTATGAGGTGTAAGTGTTATGGTAGGTTCTGTGCGGTCTTGTACCTGATGAATAAGTTCATAAACTTTTTCGTCATCATATACGAAATTATTGTTTACTTCCTTTGTTCCATCAACTATACCTATAAACAGGAATCCACCCTTGTTATTCGCAAAGGCCACCACATCTCTTGCTGTCTCATCATACTTAGGAGCAAAGTTCTTCATTGATTTGCCAAACAATGTCTTATCCTCAAGTTGTTCCTTGAAATCCATGATATCGCACTCTCCGCGTTCGAGCAAATTATAAAACCATTGAACACTTAACTTTGTATATTTTCTCATATATGAAGTAATATCATTTTATATTCTTGTTGATGCAATGTCATAGTACTGCAACAGAACTTCGTCTTCCTGTAGAAGTGATTCCAGAATATGGTCACCTACGGTTACTATAGCCTGATAGTTCTTTTGCTTGTAGCATTCTTTGAAACCATAGCGCAATACTTCCAGACGGGTATCTTTCATTCTCTTTGCTTTCGGTTTTTGGGCCTGTTCCAGATACATGTTGAATTCCTTCATCATTCTGCGATTTCGGATTATTTCAAGGTCGGCTGCCTTTTCAGGGTCCGGATTACGCCAATTACCTTCTTCATCTTTGATGAAATTTTCTTCAAGGATTGACATTAGTTCTGGAAGAACGTCTCCTTTTTTAGGAGGAAGCATATTCTTCATCCATTCAGGTTGCAAGTCTGAATATGTTTGTGGATTTTGGAGTTCTCTTTTTAACCATTCTATACCTTCTGCTTCACTGCTGATGAATAGTGCCATAGGTACAAAGCCAGAACATTTTTCTTTTTTACGCTCATATTCAATTGCTTGTGATGCTGTGAAGAACATACCGTCTCTTTCTATAAATCGTTCTCTAAGCTGCTTTTGAAACTCTTGGGCATCCATAGGAATGGCATAGCCTTTTTGTACATAGTAGGATATCAGTCTGTCGAATAATATCTTAGGGCTACGTTCAATTACAGCTGTTGTAGATTCTCCTTTGCTTAAATGTACAGGTAAATGTACAAGCAGTTCTTCGATAAAGTCCATAGCTGTTTTGGCTTTATCTTCAGACTTTTCAAATTTCTCTATTATGGCATCAGAAGGTTTATAGCAGGTAATTACTAAGTCTTGCTTTACTGCAGTTGTGGTAGTTACAGCTTTGAATGATCCTTCATGTTTATCTAATGCTGCAACATTTGCGATTACAAATCCAACACTTTGTAAGGCATTTTGAATAGAGTTCCATACAGAAGCTGATGTGTTACTGAATTCAAGTGTAAGCCATTTGCCAGGTTTTAAAACTCTATAGTATTCTTTTAATGAACGATTCATGAGCATTTGATACTCAAAAATACTCTTTTGTTGAGTCTTATTTACTATTGCTTCTTCTTTGTTATTTGTTAAAACATTTATCCATCCCTCCCATATATAATTTAGTTCTGAATACATTAAATTTGAGCCAAATGGAGGATCTGTGAAAATATAGTCTATAGAGTTTGACTGTAATGTAAATATTTTAGTTGCAGAAGATAAACCTATTAATGAATTATTTCTATTAGCATAGTATGATTCCTTAAAATCCTTAATTTTACTTTTTAATAAACAATATGGATTGTATTCTTTATTTAAAGATGGTATATACAAAGTCCCAGATATGTTTCCATACCCTTGAAATCTGAATCTATTCATTAGAGTTAAATTTACTAGTGTCGAAGTGAACCATGTTGTTAATACAGGGTTACCACTTACCAATTCTTTAATCCTAGATAAATATACAAAATTGCGTTTAGAGTAAAATTGATGAATATATTTAATACCAATTCTATCGTTGCGTCTAGATTCATCACCTTCTGGCATTCTATAACTCAATGTGTTAATATTGGATATATTTTCGATTTTTGAGAATATTTCCATATCATATGAATCAACACTCTTCTGAATATGTTTATTGTTATGATCTATAGCATCAAAAAATACTGGAACTTTTTTAACTTTAGAACATGTTTGTTTTAACACTGTATCATATGTACTTTCCCAATGTTTTTGCATTGTTTTTTTTGTTAAAGACATATTACAATGTGGACAATTAAATAAATCTTTAATGATTCTATTGTCCATATCAACCATTCTATCCCATAATATTATTTCCTTTCCACATTGAGGACATACATATACATCACTCCAAACAGTATAATTGATTCTTAACTCATTTCCTTTTTTGTCTAAGGTTGTATACATCCAAGATAACTCTTTTTCAACTTTATCTAAAATATTAAGAGCTTTTTTTTCAAATTCTATTGGATTGAAATACAAATTATAAGAACTTGATATAAGCGATGCTATGGGAGATAAGTCCGTACAAATAGCATGTCTTATACCACTTTTTTTGATATCTTCTTTTAGTTTTAAAACTTCATTTGAAGATGCACACATTTGTGCTGCAACTCCAGTCATACCTGTTCCGCAGAATCCATCAAAAATAATATCTCCAGGTTGCGTGTAATGTAGAATGTATCGCATTATTGCTGTATAAGGAACTTTAGTATGATAAGAATGAGCTAAATAAATAGCAGATTTCTTACCCTCACTAACATCGCTTGCATACGGAACTTTTACCTCAAAGTCCTTCCTACGTATCCCTTCCTTTTCTAATTGAACTTTTTCCTTTTCCCATTCTTCAATAAAATCATTTAGCCAAGGATTGGGGCAAGCCGTATAATAAGGAGGATCGGAGAGATTGATAATATCATCATCCTCTCCAATGGGGAAACCTTCGATTTGTTTCAGCTCCGGCAGTTTTTTGCGAAGCTCTGCACGAAAATACTCACGACGGGCATCTTCGCTTGGGAACTCCATTCCTAAGCAAACAACTTTATCTGGTACAATCTTTGTCTCTTCAATTTCATCATCAAGAAACAATCTTGGGCTTATATCTTTTGAACTCATTTAAATCTGTTTATTTATTTTACTATTATTCGAATATCCTCCTGTAAGTGTCCTCTGCTCTGATTATCAATATAAGCAGCTAAGGCATCAAGAGCCTGCTGTTTGGTCATAGGACGGGAGAATATTTTAAGCATCTCGTTATGATTGATTTCTATCTTTGTAAAACTCCTCTGGAGCTTGTTGATAATATCAATCAATATGCGTGCATACTGCGGATTCAGAGAAATGTTTCCGTCAATGAACTGTTGTATGGTGGATTTCTCTTCCTGAGTAAGCATTTCCTTATTTCTCAGAATGGTAGGGTCTTCCAAGGCATCATGAAAGCCTTGCTCATATTCCGCATAGATTTCTTTCAATTCATCTTTTAAGTCTTCCAGTCCCGGCAATTCATCTTTTTGCATGGCTGGATTAAAGCCATCTACAGATGTAGGCACAGAAAGAATCGCATTCTTGTTGACTGAAGAATTTACTACCTTCAGTAGATTCATCTTCCTCAACCAGTTGTCATATCTTGAAGGATTGATGAATGAAGCATTCTTTATGATGTCGCATAGTTGTTTCTCGGTGCTTAGCATTACCGCACTTTTCTTTCCATGATCTATTTCGCTTATATGAGCTTTCAGATAAGCTTCCATATACCATGTTGCATACCTGTCTTTGAGTGCTTCCAGTTTCAGTTTGTAAGCATCTCTTGCCTGTTTCCCTTTGTTTACTACTTCTTTGATTCCGTCAATGGAAGAGATTATTTCTGTTTTCAAATCATTATCATTTACATTTGATAGAGCAATGCGCAGATATGAAACCAAATCTCTGAATCCATCCAGTTCCTTCATCAAGTTCAAAGTTTCAAACACTTTGCTGCGGGTTTCGGTCATGGCTGTTTTTACAACATCTATCTGCCAGTCGATGTTACGCATCTTGGCTTTGGTATTGTAGCGCTGCATGTGATTACAAATACCTTTCAGACGAACCAATTCTACATCAAAATTGCGGGCATCAGCTTCTGAAATGATTTCTATATCGTTGAGAAAATAATATCCACCTTGAATTTTATGCTGAAGTGTCACTATAATATTCTCCAACTCTGAAGCTTTGGCCAGTAAATCAGCAAAGATGCTGCTATTGGGATTGTCAAGTTCGTTTGTACGGTCCACACCCAGTAAGCCTAAACATATTTCCCTTACAAGAGGGATGTTTATTCCCTTAGGTGGACATACATTGGAGAATGTATAGCAATCCTGTGGATTGAGTTTACTTATGTCTGATATATTGCCGGCATTAATTCGGCTTCCACCTTGTAATACGATTTCAATCTCGCCGAGTGCTGCCATAGTAGCAAGCACAAGCATTTCAAGATCAGCTTCGATATGATAGTCAATCGAGATATATTCATGCGTGTCAGCATAGAAAACTTCCAGAATTTCATCCCGATTCAAAACTTGTCCTCCTTTAGCTTCAAGCTTGTTCTTTATACTTCGGGCATATTCTGAATGTTCGGAACTAAGCCTTCCGTTTTCCCATAATCCAAGTCCCATCAAAATAGCTTCACCATTCCTGTTTATCGTGGTTGGTGATGCAATTTTAGCACGGGCCGAACGTAAGAGGTTTTCTCTGTTTTCATTGGTAAGAGGTTGCTGCAAAGCAGAGAACTTAGGATAATGAGGATTTTCTAGCTCAAATTGTTTTTCCATGATATACGATGTGACGGCACTTACTGCATCTATTTTGGAATCAGCTTGTGCGCCAGGCATACCTTGCATAGGATGCTTGTCACCTATATATTCTACCATGGCTTTAGCCAAAAACTCGTTGTTGAACATATTTCTGGCTTCCTTGTAATATTTCTCGCGCAACTGTTTGTAACGAGGCTTTTCATCTGTGCTTGCACTACCTTCTTGCGAGAGGGCAGAACCATATAACACAATCTTTTGTTTCAGCTCTTCGCTTAAATCATTCATCAGAAAATAAACACTATCCTTTTCTGCAGGTCTTGAAGAATTGCTCGTGTCAAAAATCGGCATGAAGAATATGTAGAAATGTTGTTGTGGCTGAGTAGTAGAACGCTCATTGGGGTTACCCATAAAAATATACCCTGTTCTACTACATTTATGTGATTGCCATTCTATATGATGTTCCCATATTCTGAAGTTTCTGCGATATGTTTCACCCTCAACCGGAAGAACTTCTGAAAGGAACATGTAGAAATATTCATCTTTCTGGCCATCACCCATTTGGGCAGCATAGTCTTTAACTTTCTGTTCGTAGTTAACACCACCTTCTATACGAATATGATATTCGTTGTTTTCTCCTTTAACAAAATATTGTCCGATAGTTGCCGAAACGATAGAATCAAGTACTCGTGTGAACGCCAAATCTACTAGTTCGTCAAAATTTTCGCATGTGATATCTACATGACATAAATCATTTGCCAACGTCTCGGCAGAAACTCCGTTTGGATGGCTTAAATCTGCCTGTAACATTTTTATGGCTGATGCTGAAACAATTCTGTGAGCCAATACCTTCTTTGGAGCAAGTCCTTTGGTGAAGTTTTCTTCTATCTTTTGATTAATCAGTGCTGTGATAGAACTTACTTTGCTTACGTCGGGGTCGGCATTCAAATCTACATTTCCCAGCATATCCTGCCAATAGGAATCATAACAAATGAGACCTGGTTTATCTGTCGGAACCTCGTCGTTTATGATTGTACTGAACTTTTTTGAAAGGGTTTTCAGGACTTCGCGCTGACTTTTACCTATTCGAATGAGTGAGAAATTTTCAAAATATGACGGATGGACAGGGAATAGGTTTACGTATGTTTCCAGATTGTTGTTCATGTGTGGAAACATAGTAGTGAACTGGGAAAGATGTTTACGTATCTGTGCCTTCTGGTGTTCGTTTTTCTGCAACAGTCGTTGCTGTACAATGAATTGTACATCTTCCTTTTGAATAGTCAAATCGACATATCTTTCATTTACATGTCCCAGCATATCTTTGGCAAACTGGAATTCAGGAGAACGGTAAATCAGTTCCTGTACACCGAAAACCATACGGAAATGGGTACGGTCGCTCATCTGTCCAAGAGCTTGCAGTACTTGAAGGTCTCTGTTTAATTTAGCAGGTTCGCTTCTTCCTTTCAGGTATGCCAGCATCTCATCTACCACCAGCATAAAGCCTTTGTCTGGATAGACTTCCTCAAAGGCTGCCAGCATTAACTCTAGTTTCTCAGAATAGGTGCGGGGAGTGTCATCATCCGATATGCGATAATCTATGCCCCATTCTTCTAATGCAGCATCGATTTTGAATGTTATTACTTCCCATAATTCCTGATTATTGCCTAATTCAAAACGATATACCTTATACTTGCCGGCAATTGTCTTTAACCACTCTTTTGCTTTTTCGCTTTGAACCATGTCAAGATAGTCTGCATTTTCGGCTATAATGGAAAACAAAGACATTAAATGAGATTTACCGGTACCATAATTACCTACAATCTGAATTCCTTTAGTCTCTGTTGTTGAGTTCAGATCCAATTTACCACAAATCTGTGGAATAATATAATTTTCAAATGTCTGAGAACAAACAAAGTTCTTTACCAGTTTCTCGCGATAATCTTCGTTATCAAGTTGTCCGAACTTGATAATCTCGTCAATAGGATCGAATTGTATAAGGTCATTATATTTCATTGTAAATTGTTTTATTCGAAATTTCAGTAAGGTTTATTGAGTATGAACTTTTTAAATCTCCTGCCAGATAAAAGATATTGTTTATAACAGTCCCTTCATTTGAATCTATTATAAGGATAAAGGATTTTGCCCAAGAATCTATTTTAGCTCTTAAATTAAACTGTAATGCTGGTTCAAAAAGAATGCCAATATTCTTTATAGCTATGTATTTACCTATATCTTTATCGTTTACAATATTGCTACTGATTATTTTTTCAAGAGCTTCATTTGCAATTAATGATAATCTTTTGTTGTCTATATTAGATTCTATAGCTTTGGATAATTCTTGTCCAATATCAATATATGGTACTTTAATGGAAGAAAAAGGCATAAATAATAATTTATGTCTGGAATCCTTATTTATGTAATTTTCCAGTTTTCTCATGTCTGAATTATTTATATCTTTTTCATTAACAATTAAACTTCATTTCTTGTAGATGCAAAGATAATAAACTGTTTGAAGATTGAAAATATTAACTTAATGTAATTCCTATATCTCCCTCCGTTTTATAGACCGAATGCGGACAAATACAGTCTGGGAAAATAATAACATATCCGTAAGTTTGGTTGTTTCGAAAAATTTAAGCATCTTTACCTCCACACGGCCGTGTCGAGTACTCCACACGAGCGTGCGCAGTACTCCACACGGGCGTGTGGAGATCTTGACACGAACGTGTGGAGACAGACGAATAATTACGTCTGGAAATGTGAAACAAAACAAAGTTTTTAAATTATGGAAATAGAATATGATTTATATGAGAATCCCGGCAATGAAGGAACTGTCAGTCAAAAACTGCATGCCAAGGTAGTGACTAAGGACGTCATTACAACAAAGAATCTTCGTGAGTATATCACAATGAAGTGTACCGCTACACCTGCCGATGTGGTTGCGGTGCTGACAGCCCTAAGCGACGAACTGTATAATGCTTTGAGCGACGGCTATTCAGTACATATTGACGGGCTGGGGTATTTCAGTCTGAGTCTTGGATGTAATTCTGAAGCCGGTTCGGAAAATAAGGCTGATGTTGATGTATGGGTGAGGGGAATAAAATTTGTTCCTGAAAAGGAATTTCTGGAAAAATTTGAAACAGCGAACTTGCAGAGAGTGACAGACAAGTCGCGACACTCGGAGAAAATGACTGATGAGGAAGTGATGAAAAGACTGCAAGGCTATTTTGCCGAAAATGAATATATGCAGCGTAAGGATTTCGAGAAACTGACGGGATTCAATCTGTCAAAATCGTCGAGGTATATAAAACTTCTGGTGGACAACGGTGTGTTGAAGAACATTGCTTCGAAATTCCATCCTGTCTATATCTTTGCAGGAAAGGAGTGACCGTGTCCACCAGAACTGTATTTTACTGTGCGAAGATGCCCGTTTCGGCATAATTGCCCGGGTATTCGTCACACCATGAAGGACCGGTAATCTTTTTGTTCAGAGGTTTGTCCTGAAGAGGAGTGGAGAGTACCTTTACGAAATCCATGTCTATTCCTTCGATAGATGTGTATGGAAGAATTTTTGTTAACTCTTCTGTGGTGATGCCTTTGGGTGCTGTACCGTTCTCCCAGCCTTTTATGCCCGTAACATTTATGCCTGAACACACATTGCCTTCCCATTTCTGATTGGCTGAGTTGCCTTTTTCCTCGTACCAGATAGACTTTGTCTTGTTGTGGGAAGATATATAATTGTTGACAAATGTTATGTCGTGAGGCAATTCTGCTGCATCTCCAAAGGCTTTCAGACGTCTGTCATACATAGGCGCAAGGTTGAATGCTGTTCCTTGTACAGCTATAAAAGTATTGCTCACTACCACCATATCGTATGCCAGAGCGTGTTCGCTTGCTTTCGGTCCGCAGTTGAAATATATACCTGCGTATCCTCTGTCTTTCATCGTTTTAGGAAGATAAAAGAAGTTATTGCCTATAATGTGGTTACTACCCCAGATGTACATGCCGCCATAACCGTACATTTCGTCTGATCCTATGAATATGTTGTTCAGGGCAACCTGCTTGTCGCCATGACGGAAATTAAGTGTTCCGCGACAGTTGATGAATGTGTTGGCGAAATATACATTCTCCATAGATTTGCTTGTCACAATCTCGGCTTCAGAGTCTTGTCTTTCAAACAGGTTGTGGTCTATCAGACATCTTCCGTAGTCTTTGCGCCAGTAGCCTACTCTGATACCGCCTCCGGCATTGCCTTTCTTTGGGGGATTGGAGAAATAGCAATAGCTGATGCGGTGATACATCGGTTTTCCAGGTTCTCCTTCCAGGGTTTTCTTTTTGGTGTTATTAAGATTTATAACCTGATCCTGGGTTGTTTTGCCTACAAATGCACAGTGGTGTATATGGCAATATTGAGGTACATGGCCTGTTTCGTCTAGATTGGTAGATATATATGATGAGTTAGCGTTATCGAAATCGTAGAACAGGCAGTCTGACACTTCGCAATGGTCGGCATAAATGCTTACTATACCAGGGCCGTGAGTTTTCCATTCGCTAGGATTTCTGCTGCCGTCCTTGAAATACAATCCCGACAGGTGGATGTAATCTCCGCGGAGTTCGATTGCTGAATTGCCGGAGATATATGCTTTGCCCGGGTTCTGGGCTTTTATGGTTATCATCTTGTCGCCTGTTCCGTCTGCAGTTACCGTAAGACGTAGGTCTCTGTATGTTCCGTCGGTCAATAGAATAGTATCGCCGGGTTTTACTGTTGCCGCAGCATTTACGAGGTCTTGCGTTGTGCCTACTGTAATGTTTTCAGCCATGACACAGGTGGCAAAGGCCAGTGATGGAAGAATTGATAATATGCGTTTCATTTTAAATTTATTATGAGAAATGATAAAAATATCCGACTGCTTTATAATCAGAATGATTAAGGCAGCCGGACATAATAGGTATTAATATTTTACCATGTCGGAAAGTATCTGTTCCTTATACCATGGGTCGTTTATTTCTTTCAGTTGTTTGCCCATAAGTGCCAGAAGCTCTTCTACTGCCTGTTTGTTCTCGTCAAGTGAAAGATTGTTCAGCTGATACGGGTCTTTCTCATCATCGAAAAGTAATGTCTTTGTAAGCTTGTTTTCCCTGTCGATGTAGAGTGCCAAAGTATATTTGTGTGTCTTTATACCTCTAGAACGTGGAAAATAGCTTATTACTTTTCCGTCTTTGTCTTTTTCTCCATCCATGTTCTGTATGTAGAGTGCTCCTTCAGGACGTACTATTGTCTCTGTGTTTTCTTCTTTGAAGAGTGGAGCGTAGTTATGTCCGTGTATTCCTTCTGGGATGAACTTTTCGAGGTTACACATTGCCAGCATTGTAGGCATGATGTCAGGAGTTGAAATCATCAGATTGTCAACTCTTGGGCGAAGGTGTCCCGGGTATCTGATGATGAAAGGAACATTCATTGACTCTGCATACGGTGAGTTCTTCGGATCATCGGTAAACTGGCTGCACATG
Source organism: Bacteroides cellulolyticus (assembly GCF_025567135.1). Classification (NCBI taxonomy): domain Bacteria; kingdom Pseudomonadati; phylum Bacteroidota; class Bacteroidia; order Bacteroidales; family Bacteroidaceae; genus Bacteroides; species Bacteroides cellulolyticus. The sequence goes on along the minus strand of NZ_JAOQJJ010000001.1, from coordinate 397,990 downwards.
GTCTCGCCGTGGTCGGAAGTAAATACTACTATTGTGTTCTTGTCTAATCCCATTTCTTTCAGGCAGTCGAGTATCATACCGAAGGCACGGTCAACACCTGTTACGGATGCGAAGTAATATCTTGCAGATTCGGATTTCTCACGTTTCTTGTCGGCATTAGGACGGATAAGCAGACTGTCAATAGGCTGGTCCTTATAGAGATTGAAATCTTCTTCCATACAGTCGTCAAGCGAACGGTATGGGCTGTGAGGAGGATTCATACCTACCATTATGAAGAACGGTTTGCTTGTGTCGCGCTGGTTTCTTTCATTTTTCAGATATGAAACGACTTCTTTCGCTTCGTGTATAGGCGACCATTCTTTTGGCTCGTGTTTCTTTCCGTCGTTGTCCCAGTAATGCGGGTTCTTGTGTACGTCGAAAGTTCCGTAAGAATACCAGTAGTTGAATCCGTGACGTCTTTCCTTAGGAGTATAGGCATCCCATGCAGGTATTCTCTCTTCTACATATTTGCCCGGGTTTTCCGGATCATTAGGGGTTGGAAAATCGGCATGCAGTTTTCCGAAGTATGCACAGTCGTATCCGTTCTTGCTGTAAACGTCGCTTATACATTCAAGGTCTGTGCGCAATGAACTGATAGGACGGTTGGAGTTACAGTTCAAAGGTACTCCACTTTCGTTAGGATACATTCCTGTGAGAAGACTTCCACGGTGCGGACTACTCAAAGGACAGTTACTCATGGCATTTGAAAGCACGAGTGATTCTTTGGCAAATCTGTTTATGTTTGGAGTGTGTACTGGGTCAGCCTTGAAGTTGACGTTCTTGTTGAATTCCGGTTCGTTCCAGAAGCCCATAGCCATGTTTCTGTACTGATCCGGGAAAACATATACTACGTTAGGCATTTCCGGTGTTTTCTGCTCCTGCTTTTGTGCGCATCCGGCAGAAAAGAGTGACAGACCGGTAAGAGGAAGAATTAGATTTCTCATGATTTTTATAGCTTTGATTGATGGTTTCAAGAAAAAAATATCTGTATTGCGTATAGTGATGTCGAGATTCTTTTTCATCCCAAAGCAATACAGATATTTCTACGGGATTCTCCCGATTTGATTTTTAATTATTAACTTATTCTCTCTTGTAATTTATTTTCCTACAAATGGTAATGGCTGGTTGTTCTCCAGATTACGTTTGCGAACAATTGCTTCCTGATAGTAGTAGTCGGCGTAGTTCAATGGAACATCTATTTCCTGTCCGTGAGGAATACTACCTACAGAGTGCATAAGGATGAAATTACCGTTTTCACCAACTTTGGCTTTGTAGTTAGGTGAAGAAAGGTTTGTCAGAATCTTGTCTGCAAGTTCCTTATAGTTCTTTCCCGGGCAATAGCCATCCATTTCGTACAATGCAGATGCTATACATGCTGCAGCAGATGCGTCTCTTGGTTCGTTAGGAATGTTAGGAGCATCGAAGTCCCAGTATGGGATAAGGTCCTCAGGAAGGTTCTTGTCATTGAGGTAGAAGTTAAGAGTATTTTCTGCCTGGTCAAGATACTTCTTGTCGTGAGTGTAACGGTAGCAGGTTGTGTATCCGTAGATAGCCCATGCCTGACCGCGAGCCCATGCTGATTCGTGTGCGTATCCCTGTGCTGTCTGACGGCTGCGAACAGCTCCGTCTTTCAGTGCGTAGTCAACTACGTGGTAGCAGCTGTTGTCAGGACGGAAGTGGTTCTTCATTGTCTGGTCAGCGTGAGAAACCGCAATCTTGTGGAATGTAGAGTCGCCGGATAATTTAGTAGCTTCGAAAAGCAATTCAAGGTTCATCATGTTGTCAATGATAACCGGGCATTCCCATCCGCGTTTACCCTGCCATCCGCGGTCAGCATCCCATGACTGGATTACACCTGCTCCCGGACGGAAACGAGTGGAAAGTGATTTTGCTGCTTCAACGATTACGTCAACATATTCTGGTTTGTCTGCAACTCTATATCCTGTAAGGTAGCTGCATCCTATCATGAAACCTACATCGTGATGCCATTTAAGGTATTTCACTGAATCAAGGGCTTCAGTATATTTCTCAGCAAGTTTTTTCCATTTTTCGTCTTTTGTCAGGTCGTAGTCCAACCACATACTTCCAGGGAAGAAACCGCTTGTCCAATCATCGATAGGTACATAGTGAATATTTCCGTTCTTGTCAAGAGTACGAGGGTTGAGAATTTTACCGCTCTTTTCGATAATATCGGTTTGGATGGTATGCTGTGCTACCATGTTGCTGATTTCGGCATCAATAAAACTTTCAGTCTTTTCAGGCTTTGTGCTGCATGATGCCAGTACTGCAGCAGACAAAAGTGCCAATCCTAAATTCTTTTTAATTTCCATGATATTAATAATTTGAATTTATTGCGCAAATATAAAATAAAAAAATGAATAATTAGTTGTCTTTTTATGTAATTTGTCAGCTTTGTAAAGGTTTTTGGTTAAAAAAATACGCAAATATGCGCTCGTGACGAAATAAAATGCTGTATATGCCTTTTTGAAGATATATTTTTATAATATTTTTATATCTTTGCTTGACAAACAAGAAATCAATAAATACAATGAAAAAGTATCTTTTATTATTACCGGTTTTTTGGGGATGTTCGGTATATGCCCAGCAAAGTGAAATTAATCTGGCGTTTGAGAATTATAAGAAATATTATAATGTAGAATCTGTTGAAGCCAGTTCGGATAAAACAGAGGCTATAAAAAGATTGCGCAGCTATTTTCATGAGAATCCTTATAGATTGAAAGTTTTGAAAGATGGTGTGAATGCACGCGAGTATGTTTCTTTGCTTACAGGGGATGGTACATTCTCTGATATGGATGCAACGGAAAAAGCTTTTGAGGAGAACGATGCATATAATAAAGGTTTTGCAAATACATCGGACGATAAGGTGGGAATCTTTATAGGCGATGCGCTGGAAAGAATCTTTCAGATATGCAGCGCTTGCAGATTGGGATACCTGCCCGCTGAAGAAGCTTTGTCTGATAAGGTGATGAAAGCAATAAAACATTATGGTATGCTGGAAATCTCACGTCCTAATGACAAACCGCGTTTCCATGCTTCATGTTTTGCTATTCCTACTGCTGCTGTAAATATTTATTTTGCAATGGTTGACTTGATGGACAAGGCTGAAAAAGGAGAAGCCGGTCCTTTGGTGACAGATGCCTGTGATATGTTGAAGGTAGTAGGTCTTCAGGCATGGACCCAACCATTGAGAAATGATGCTACAGATAATAATGTGGTTTCTATCGAGAGATTTCGTAATCACGTGTGGTGGGTAGGAGGCAATGCTTTGGCATACCGTTCGTTGTTGCCTGTAGCAGCCATGTATAGCTCTGTTCCTATGGTTGATTTGCTTGCTGAAGTATGCCAGAGAAGTATAAGTATGACTTCGCAGGTGACTTACGAAGAGTCATTCTGGACTGAAGGCTTTACAGCAGATGGCGCGGGATGGGGACACGGTATGCAGTGTCTGGTTTGGGGGTATCCTATAGACGGTGCTTCAAATGCACTCAATATGCTTACAATGCTGCGTGGTACTCCATGGGCACAACAGTTGGATAAAACAAACACTGATGCCCTGATGAACTTTTTCAGAGGGGGAAGTTGGTATTATTATAAAGGTTACAGACTTCCAGGACTTGATAGAAAATCGTATATTTATAATCCTGATGAAAAAAGTATCCCATATGCAAAAATGTTGGATGGGGTAGTGAAAAACTGGCTTTCTTCTTTTAGTGCAGAAGAACAGAAAGAGCTTCTGGCATTACAGAAGGAAGTGAAGACAAACAGAATTTTCATGGATGGATATTCTGACGGAATGTATAAAGGTGTGAGATGGTTTTTCAATAACGATGACCTTATAAAGAAAAACTCAGATTATCATATAGATATAAATATGGCTTCATTCAGAACGGATGGTCTGGAAAGTGCGGCTTTTGCGGATAATTATAATTTCTATCCTACTGATGGAGCTACGTTGTTCCAGCGTGATGGTGATGAGTATTTCAAAGTTATGGGAGGCTGGGATGTGACGGCCATGCCTGGTGTAACTGCAAGAGAAGGAATGGATAGACTTGTTCCTGTGACAAACTGGAGAGGGTATTGCAGTAAGCATAACTTTGCGGCAGGAGCAACAGACGGTGGTGAGAATGGAGTGGCAGGAATTATTTTTGAAAAAATGAACGGCTCCGAAAAGAAAGGCGTAAATGACAAAGGTGATGCCGGTAAAGCTGAAAATGAAATGCTTTATGGTTTTAAGGTCTATAAAGGATATTTCATTCTGGGAGATTATTTTGTGGCTTTAGGTGCCGGACTTACCAATATGGAACCTGAAATAGAAGGTGATTTGCGCACTACCATTGACCAGACTGCATGGGAGAATGATGTGTGTATTGTAAAGAACGGTAAGAGAAGTCCTGTAAACGAAGGTGAAGCTGTGGTATTGACGTCAGACATGAAAAATCCGGTATGGTTGTCACAGACCGGAAAATTCTGTTATACTGTCCTACCTGAATTCACCAATAAAGCATTTGTATCATGTGAAACACGTCCTACTTATTGGAAGAAACTTAATCCTTCCAATAAGATAACACCGTTAATGCCTAAAAACGTGAATATTCTGAGAATTTGGGCAGAGCATGGACGTAAACCAGTAGATGACAAATACGGATATGTGGTATATGCCGGTAAAGGAATTCCTGAAGGGAAATTGCCGTTTGAGGTTATGAGTAATGACACGTTGGTACAGGCTGTTAGATCACTGGACAAAACAGTAGTGCAGGCGGTCTTCTATCCGGGTAATAAAGGATTGAAATGTAAGGGCTTGTCAATGTCGGTTTCAGAGCCTGCTGCAGTTATGGTGCAGAAAACAGACGGGAAATATAGAATTTCTGTTACAGAGGCTACTATGAATCCGGCCATAAAGAGTCTTACAATAACAATAAATGGAAAACAGTATGAAGTGACTCTTCCTGAAGGAATACGTTGCGGAAGTTCGGTAACCGCTGAATTTAAAATTTAATATATCTGTCAGTAGCCTATGATAGCCCTTGTGGATTGTAATAATTTCTTTGTATCGTGCGAGAGAGTGTTCCGTCCTGATTTGAGGAACACTCCTTGTGTGGTACTGTCAAACAATGACGGTTGTGTGATAGCCCGCAGTAATGAGGCAAAGGCATTAGGTATAAAGATGGGAGCGCCTTTTTATCAGGTCAGACAATTGCTTGAGGATAATGGCGTTGCTGTATTCAGCAGTAATTATGTGCTGTATGGAGATATGAGCCGCAGGGTTATGACGCTACTGTCGGCATGTACGCCAAAACTGGACATATATTCCATAGATGAGGCTTTCATGGATATGTCAGGAATGGGAAACCCGGAAGAACTTTCTGTATATGCGCATGATATAGTGAAATATATTACCAGAGGAACAGGAATACCTATATCTCTTGGAATTGCGCCTACCAGGACTTTGGCAAAAATGGCAAGTAAATTTGCCAAAAAGTATAAGGGCTATCATTCTGTATGTATGATTGATACTGATGAAAAAAGAGAGAAGGCACTGAAACTTTTTGATATTGCCGATGTGTGGGGAATAGGACGCAGGATAGCCAGAAGGCTGAAAAGCATAGGAGTGGAGACGGCATGGGATTTTGTGCAGAAATCCGAGGCGTGGGTGAGAAGAGAATTGACTGTGACAGGTGTACGCACATGGAAGGAACTGAGAGGAGAAAGTTGTATCAGTATAGAGGATTTGCCTAATAAAAAGTCTATATGTACAAGTCGCAGTTTTCCTGACGAAGGAATTAGTGACCTTGGTATGATGGAAGAAGCTGTTGCCAATTTTGCATCTCAATGCTCTAGAAAACTTAAAGAAGATGGTACTGTATGTGGAGCTATGAGCGTGTTTGCATATACAAGCAGGTTCAGGAATGACTTACCAAGTGATTATATGCAGTTTAATGTGTATTTCCCCGTCCCTACAAATGATATGATGGAACTTGTTTCAACGGCAGTAAAAGTGTTGAGGGAAAACTGGAAAACCGACGGTAGATGCTATTACTATAAAAAAGCCGGAGTGGTGGTATGGAATACTTGCAGCGACAATGCCGTACAGGGGGATTTGTTTGATGTTGTAGATCGTGAAAAGAGGGCTTCATTGACAAAAGCCATTGATGAGATTAACCGTAAAAATGGATTTAATACCGTGCGACTTGCTGTACAAGGTTATGACATGAAATGGGGACTTAAAAGGGAACATGTGTCCAAACGTTTTACAACAAACATAAATGATATAATTGAGGTGCATCTGGATTGATCCTGTTTCTATTCTCTTTTCCTTTTCGACCTTATCAGCTGCCTCTTTATATTATATGTGAGTACTCCCCATACAATAAAATCATTTTCTTCTGTAATTTTTATCGGAGGATAGTCTTCATTACCGGGAACAAGCCAAAGATTGCATTCGTTTTCATCTTTCATTATTTTTTTGAGAGTGAATTCTCCATCGATAAATGCCACTACTATATCTCCGTCAACAGGCTCAATGGATTTGTCTATTACCAGAAGATCGCCATCTGATATTCCAAAACCTGTCATTGAATTGCCTACGGCACGGGCATAAAATGTTGTGGCAGGATGTAGCACCAGTTCCTTGTTTAAGTCGATGCTGTCTGTCATATAGTCCTGAGCCGGACTGGGAAATCCTGCACGTATGCCTTCTGTGGCAAAAGGCAAATCCAGTTCTGTACTTAAATCCGCTGAATAGAATATTAGTTTCATGTCTGCAAAGTTAAATAAATATCCGTATCTTTGTAACGGATTAATAATGATTAATATGGCATTTGAAGCAACAAAAAGAGAATGGGGCGAATTATACGCTTTTTTTAGAATTCTGGCGGATGGTAATGTCTCTGCGGGAACTCCTGATGCGAAACCTGATGAAACGAATGTGATACCGGTTGCAATGGTACAGCGTGAGGAACATGATGGTACGCGTCAATACATCATTGAGAAGGATTATATAAGAATTAAGGGCGAGAACATCGACAAGCAGATACCAAGAGAGGATTTTGAAACTGTGGCTGAACTTATCCGCGAAGCTATAAAAAATACTTCAGGCAATGATGTTATGTCGCCTGATGGGGTAGAGGAATTCCTTGATGAAGTGGCTATTTTCAATCTTGAGGCGCAGACAGAGGATCGTACGGATTTTTCTGTGGCTTTCTATGATGTAAATGCTCCTCTTGTAGGATTTTGTGTGCGCTCCAGACTGGGAGGTAAAATGTTGCCTTTGTTGGATGGTGGCCGTTCTGCCAATTTCAAGTTCGAACAGACTGGTATCAAGTTTGCAGTGCCTACAATTAATAAAATAAATGCGGAAGGCGAGGAGGACGACGTGACAACACGAATGTTGATGATAGAACGCTTTGGAGGTGTATTAAAATATAATGATGTTGCCGACAAGATATTCAGAAGCAATCTTTCGTTGATAGACTTGCATGCAGGCCGTATGTTTGCGGAGATGGTACGTATAATGTGGCTTGACGGTATTACAAAAGTTTCCGAGCTTACAGAAGAAATAAAGAAACTTAATCCGCTTAAAATAAAGGATGAACTGATAAACAAGCACGGCTACTATGAATATAAGGTAAAGGAGTTGCTTTTGGCGCTGGCTATGGGTATGCGTCCTGCCAAGATGTATAATGGCACTGAATCGGCAATTTCCGGTTTTATGTTTGTTACTTCTGAAGGTAAGGTCTTGTCTTATCAGAAAGCATACAGACAAGTGTTTGCCGATTTCCTTTATTATAACACACGCCTGGAAAAAGGTTCTACAGAAAAAGATAAATACGGCTACCTTGAACGTGAAAATGGCGTATATTATTTTAAACTGAATTTTAAGATTGGACTTATGAAACGCTGATAATTGATAAAGGCTTATGAAGCAATTCATTAATATTGAATTTTCATAAGCCTTTATTGTAATGGAGATATACAAAAAAAGACATCTTATTAAAGATGTCTTTTTTGTGACCGCGACAGGATTCAAACCTGTAACCGGCTGATCCGTAGTCAGCTACTCTATTCAGTTGAGCTACGCGGCCAAAGCCATATTTTTATAAGAATTATAGAGTGACCGCGACAGGATTCAAACCTGTAACCGGCTGATCCGTAGTCAGCTACTCTATTCAGTTGAGCTACGCGGCCAATGCTATATTTTTGTTAAAATTAAAGAGTGACCGCGACAGGATTCAAACCTGTAACCGGCTGATCCGTAGTCAGCTACTCTATTCAGTTGAGCTACGCGGCCATATCTTTTTTTAACGGGTGCAAAGGTATGCCTTTATTTTTAATTGTGCAAGCTTTTGGCGGATTTTTTTGAAGAAAAATAAAAAATATTTGTTTATTGCATGAATCTCTCTCCAAAAATCTGCCATCCTAGGGAAATTCCGGCATTCCAATTCTTATTTGGCGAGCTGTAGTAGTTCAAATATGCACTTACAGAACCGAACGGCAATCTTACGACTAATGATAAATCTCCCATATATTCAAATTTGCTGAATATTTTGCCGTAAGTAGCCTTATTTGTTTCATTGCAATATATTGGGAAGAAAGGAACAAAGCCGTATATGCCTAATCTGGCATGTACCATATTATTGAATTTATAAACCGGTATGACTCCTAAACCTGCAAACTGGTTGGCTCTGAAGGCTTCGTTATAACTGATCTTGCTGTGTGGAGTAGGAGAGAATTCTCCTGCCTGCATCATGGTGGCACGATAGTTATTGCTGAAGTTGCGTGAAGAGTAATAAGCGTGCAGATAAGAACCTAATGATATTTTCTTCCCGAGACGGAAGTATTTTTCAAGTTCGTATGAAATCTGCAGCCATGCCTGAGTATATTTGAAATTACCGTCGTATGGGTCGGTTCCGGTACCTTGTTCAAATCTTTCCGTTCCCCAGTAAATATTTGCCGCAAGTCTTTCCCTTTTTCCGTTTACAGCATAAAGCTTGCTGTCGAGGGTATTTCCTTCCATTACTACAGAACCTCCCAATATCTCGTATTTGCTTTTATCTCTTGCGCTGTTAGTGAAATCTATTACATTGGTCTGGAAATATTGGTCGTAAAGACTTGCTATGCCTATTCCAAATTCAGCTTTGTGCTTGCTCAGGAATGGCATACTAATATATGCTTTCAGGAACCTTTCGTCTTTCTTATTGAAAACAGGACTGTTTATCTGGTTAAAGAAGTTTTGTGTCTGTCCCTTATAGTCGAATGATGATAATGACATTATCATTCTATACGATGTCGGAATTTCTGTTTGCAGGTCTATTTTTCCTGTAAGCTGTAGATTGTTATATATCTGTCCCAACTGTCCTTCGATGGCAAACTCTTTGGAGTATTTTCCAAGATTATGGTATGACGCCCCCAAATAAATTTGGTTCGCTCCGTTTGAACCTACATTACCGCCTATCCTTAATGATATATCTTCTGCTATTTTTACATCCAGTATAAGTGTAAATGTGCTGTCATTATAGTCATATTGAGCATGTGGCAATATTTCTTCAATCATATTGTCTGATAAAAGTCTGAAATACCCTTTTCTCAAGTCTTCCAGACTGAAGATTTCATTGTCTTTTGCATGAAATCCCCGTATAATATATTTTTTCTGCTGCTCGTTGGTGCCGTTTATTATTATTTTTCTGAATTTGAATTCCGGCATCTCACGTTTGAAGTCAATACGTTTTTTCTCAAGCATTCTGTAGCTTGTTCTTCTGGATATCCTTTGTTTTATGGAATCCATTAACTGTATGGTTCTGTTATAACCGATATCGTGTAGCTCATCGTATCTGTCGAAATCCATTAAACCTACGTCGGTGTATTTGAAGGTCATCATTATACCTAATGAATCCGGAATGGAATAGTCTGTCTTTTGCATAATCATGTTTTCCAGCTGTCCCATGATGTCGCCTTCCTTGGGCTTGCTTGGATTTGAGCTGACTACGCTGCCTATTATTACATCCGGATGGAAGTCTTTTATCATGGTAGATACGGGGAAATTGTCATATATACCTCCGTCGTATGCCAATACAGAATCTATTTCAATAGGTTTGAACATTCCCGGAAAGCTCATTGATGCCCTTACGGCATCTCCAAGGTCTCCTTTGTCCATTATGAGCGCTTTTTTGTTATACACATCCGAAGCGACACATCTGAATGGAATGAAAAGATTGTCGAAATTGCCTTTGCACTTTGCTGTTGCCTGAGCATATAATTCAACGAATACAATGTTCATGTGCATAGGATCGACAACGCTTGATGGCAAAAAACGTGGTTTTACCTTTTTTGCCATTTTCATATTAGACAGATGTATATTGATAAATTCCGGTGTGGTAGGATTCATCTTGAAATAGTACATGTAGTCTTCTTCTATACCTCCGGATGAGTACCATTTCTTGAAGTCAGGCGATTTGAGCATTTTTTCCATATCATCAGGAGAATAGCCCATGGCATATAATGAGCCTACAATGGCTCCCATAGATGTTCCTGTAATATAGTCTATAGGTATGTTGTTTTCTTCCAAAGCACGTATTATTCCTATATGTGTCATTCCCTTTGCACCGCCACCACTAAGAACCAATCCGACTTTTTGTGCGAATATTGAACCACTTATATGGATTATTAGAAATAATATTAGTGCAAATGCTTTTTTCATACCATCTTTAAGTAATGATTGTGTTACGTAATTGTCAATTATCAAAGATACTCAAATTTTAAATCTAAGTCGAATTATATCCGTATTTTTTTATTGTTTGACATAAAATCGCATTTGTTTACTCTGACCGGTGTTTCCCCAGGCTGTTAGTCGCTGTGCTTTGTTGCTAAATATGCATATATAATATGCATTTCGATTTGTATCTATAAGGTGAAAAATAGGGCTATGCCATTTTGGTATAACGGCATAGCCCTAAATATTAATAATGTTGGGATTAAATCATTTCGATGCTTCTCTTTACGAAGTTTGTAAGAGCTTCACCTTTCAGCATTCCGTTCTGCAGTAATGCCAGGTCAATAAGCTGATGCACAACTTTGTTTCCGGCTGCATATTCATTCAAAATGCTGTTCTTCTGATTTTTCTGTTCATCAAGTTTCTTTTCTACATCTTTCAGCTCGTCTTTTTCGGCAACAGGGATTTCTTCGTCTTTCTTGCCTTCGTGAGCTTTACGGAGTTCGCTTTCTCTGAGTGACAGTATAGCTATTTCAGATTCTACAGGAACCAATTTCTCGGCGCATGCTGTTTCTGTGTCGCTCAAAACCTGTTTGATCAGTTTATGGTCGCTGTTCAGCACAAGGCTGTACATATCAGGCATTTCTCCATAGAAGCTCATTCCCGGCTGAATGTTTGCCATTTCCTTCATACGGCGCATATATTCGGCCTGAGTGATTATTATCGGAGAACCGTTTTCGCCCATAGCCTGAGTTTCTACATGGAATTCAGTCTTCTGCAGTTTTGGCATCTGGCCGCTGAATACTGTAGAAAGTATGCTGCGCTTGTCTTCTTTCAACTCTTCGCCTTTCTGTTCGTCTTTTACAATCAGACGGTCTATAACATCGCTGTCAACACGTGTGAAACGGCTCTTTTCCAGTTTCTGTTCCAGCATGTTTATCATCGGAACATCAAGCTGTCCGTCCATCATCAGTACGTTGTAGCCTTTGTTTACGGCTGCATCGATATAAGCATACTGTTCGTCACGGTTGTTTGCGTACAGATAAATCAGGTTACCATCTTTGTCGGTCTGGTTTCCGCTGATAAGAGTCTTGTATTCTTCCTGAGTGTAATATTTGCCTTCTGTATCTTTGAAGAGTGCAAATTTGTCAGCTTTAGAATAGAAGTCCTCTTGAGTCAACATTCCGTAGTTGATGAAAATCTTCAGGTCATCCCATTTGTTTTCAAATTCTTTACGGTCGTTCTTGAAGATTGACTGAAGTCTGTCTGCTACTTTCTTTGTTATGTATGTAGAAATCTTCTTTACGTTAGAGTCGCTCTGCAGGTACGAACGTGATACGTTAAGCGGAATATCCGGAGAATCGATTACACCGTGAAGCAATGTCAGGAAGTCAGGAACGATACCTTCTACCGAGTCTGTTACATAAACCTGATTGCAGTATAACTGTATCTTGTTTTTCTGCAAGTCGATGTTGCTCTTTATTTTCGGGAAGTAGAGCACACCAGTCAGATTGAACGGATAGTCAACATTCAAGTGTATCCAGAACAAAGGCTCGTCTGACATAGGGTAGAGGTCTCTGTAGAATTTCTTGTAGTCCTCGTCCTTAAGTTCGCTTGGCTTCTTTGTCCATATAGGGCATGTGTCGTTTATGATGTTGTCTTCGTCAGTATCCACCTGCTTGCCGTCTTTCCATTCTTTTTTCTTTCCGAATGCTACAGGCACAGCCAGGAAGCGGCAATATTTGTTCAATAATCCTTTCAGGCGGTTTTCTTCAAGGAATTCCTTGCAGTCATCATCTACATAAAGTATGATGTCTGTACCACGGTCAGCCTTTTCAGTTTCCTCAAGAGTGAACTCAGGACTTCCGTCGCAAGTCCATTTTACAGCCTGTGCACCTTCCTGATATGATTTGGTTACGATTTCCACCTTCTTTGCTACCATGAAAGCAGAATAGAAACCTAAACCGAAATGGCCTATGATTGCGTTTGCATCGTCTTTATATTTGGCTAGGAAGTCATTTGCACCTGAAAATGCAATCTGGTTGATATATTTGTCTATTTCTTCAGCAGTAAGACCAAGTCCGCGGTCTGAAATTACGATAGTGTCGTTTTCAGCTTTTACTCTAATGGTAAGGTCTCCCAATTCACCCTTGAATTCTCCTTTCGAAGCAAGAGTCTTCAACTTCTGTGTCGCGTCAACAGCGTTTGAAACAAGTTCGCGCAAGAAAATTTCATGGTCACTGTATAAGAACTTTTTAATGATGGGGAATATGTTTTCTGTAGTTACCCCGATATTACCTTTTTGCATATCTGTTATGTTTTTTATTAATAAATCGTGATTTTATGATATTTGGAAATATCGACGTGAATTCTATCAGCAAAATAAATGCCATACGTTTGATGACTGACATTATGTCATGACTGTTTAGGCGAATTGTGGAGCGTTATTAATGGCGGAATAATTAAAAAATAAAATGCTTTGTCATTTTAGGCAAAATAACAAAGCATTTTAAGTAAAACGTCAAAGCGTTTTTTATGTCATTTCAACAGGAAATCGTTGATTGCTTTTTCCAGGTCCTCTTTTGGTAGTGCTCCTTGTGCAACCTGAGGCATTTTGTCCATCGGAATAAACAGCAGGGTAGGAAGGCTGGTTATGCCAAAAGCTGCAGCAAGTTCGCGTTCCTTGTCTGTGTTCACCTTATATATAATAATCTTATCTTTATATTTGTGGGCAAGGCTTTCCAATGTTGGAGACAACATGCGGCAAGGTCCGCACCAGTCAGCATAGAAATCTACGATGGCAGGTTTCTTTCCGTTATAAATCCATTTATCAGGATTCTTTTCATAATCGTATATTTTCTCCACGAATTCTGTCTTTCCTATATGTATAACTTTGCCGTTGCTGTCAGATGATACGGATTGGGCTTTAGTGGAAAGAGCTATGATAACGGCAGATGCTAAGAAAAATAATAGTCTTTTCATATCAAATTAATGTTTTAGTGTGAATGATTTATTTTATCAGATGATTTTCTTTTGCAAATATATCAATTTTATTATTGGTTTACAACAGTCTTTATCTATTGTATTATAGATAAAAACTATAATGAAGACAGAAGCAAAAAGCAATGATAAATACATGTTGCAGACCAAATAAGTATTTGTTTATAACTGTTCTTTTAAATAAGGAAAAAATTCCTTATTTATCTGTCGAAAAAGTTCTTTTTTACTTATTTTTTCTTTAATTTTGCGGCAAAATTTAAAAACCATTTTTTATAACCCGATATGGCAAATGTAATTAAATTACGTAAAGGCCTGGACATCAACTTGAAAGGTAAGGCAGCTGCAGAAGTTGTGGCTGTAAAGGCACCTGGTTTCTATGCTTTAGTACCGGATGACTTTACAGGAGTAACTCCTAAGGTAGTCGTTAAAGAACAAGAGTATGTAATGGCCGGAGGACCCTTGTTTATTGACAAGAATCATCCTGAACTGAAATTTGTTTCGCCAGTTAGTGGCGTAGTGACAAGCGTAGAGCGCGGAGCTAGACGTAAGGTAATGAGTATTACTGTAGAGGCAGCAGCCGAACAGGATTACGAAGAATTCGGTAAGCAGAATGTATCTGCCATGAGTGCAGAAGCTGTTAAGGAACTTCTTCTTAATTCAGGTATGTTCGCTTTCTTCAGGCAGCGTCCTTACGATGTAATCGCAGATCCGACAGTGGCTCCAAGAGCTATCTTCGTTTCTGCTTTCGACACAAATCCGCTTGCTCCTGACTTTGAAGTAGCTCTGAAAGGCGAAGAAAACAACTTCCAGACAGGACTTGATGCTTTGGCTAAATTGGCCAAGACTTATTTAAGTATTAGTGTTAACCAGAAGTCAGCAGCTCTTACACAGGCTAAGAACGTTACTGTAACAGCTTTCGACGGACCTCATCCTGCAGGTAATGTTGGTGTTCAGATCAACAACATCGCTCCTGTAAACAAAGGTGAAACTGTCTGGACTATCGACCCACAGGCTGTAATCTTCATCGGACGTCTGATGAACACAGGACGTGTTGATATGACTCGTACAGTAGCTATCACAGGTTCTGAAGTTAAGAAACCGGCTTACTGCAAACTGAAAGTTGGTGCTCTGCTTACAGACATCCTTGCAGGTAATGTAAATAAGGATAAGGAACTTCGCTACATCAGCGGTAATCCTTTGACAGGAAAACAGATTCCTGCTAACGGTTTCCTTGGCGCATTCCACAGTCAGGTAACTGTAATTCCTGAAGGTAACGATGTTCACGAAATGTTGGGATGGATCATGCCTCGTTTCAACGAGTTCAGTACAAGCCACTCATATTTCAGCTGGTTGATGGGCAAGAAAGAATATACTCTTGACGCTCGTATCAAAGGTGGAGAACGTCATATGATTATGTCAAACGAATACGACCGCGTACTTCCTATGGATATTCTTCCTGAATATCTTATCAAAGCTATCATTGCCGGTGATATCGACCGCATGGAACAGCTTGGCATCTACGAAGTGGCTCCTGAAGATTTCGCTATCTGCGAGTTCGTATGTTCTTCGAAGATGGAACTTCAGCGTATCGTTCGCGAAGGTCTTGACATGCTCCGTCGTGAAATGTGTTAATATATATAATGTGTATATAAGAATATAAATAATAATGAAAGCGTTAAGAAATTATATCGATAAGATAAAGCCAAACTTTGAAGAGGGCGGCAAATACCAGGCTTTCCGTTCTGTATTCGACGGTTTCGAAACATTCCTTTTCGTTCCGAATACAACATCTAAGACTGGTACGCACATCCACGACGCTATAGACAGCAAACGTATCATGTCTATCGTGGTTATTGCGCTTATACCGGCATTGCTGTTCGGTATGTATAACGTAGGTTACCAGCACTATGCTTTTGCAGGCATCGAAGGTAGCTTCATTCAGAAATTCGGTTACGGTTTTCTTGCCGTATTGCCAAAAATCATCGTTTCATACGTTGTAGGTCTTGGAATCGAGTTCGTTGTAGCTCAGTGGAAGAAGGAAGAAATTCAGGAAGGTTTCCTTGTTTCTGGTATGTTGATTCCTATGATTGTTCCTGTTGACTGTCCGTTGTGGATGCTTGCCGTAGCTACAGCATTCTCTGTAATCTTCGCTAAGGAAGTATTCGGTGGTACAGGTATGAACATCTTCAACCCTGCATTGATTACACGTGCATTCCTGTTCTTCGCTTATCCTACTAAGATGTCTGGTGACACTGTATGGGTGGCAAGTGACAGTATTTTCGGTTTAGGCAAGACTGTAGATGGGTTGACTGCCGCTACTCCGTTGGGTGTGGCAAAAGTTGCCGAATGCCCTGACTTCTCTTGGGACATGGTGACTGGTTTGATACCTGGTTCCATTGGTGAGACCAGTGTGATTGCCATTGCCATCGGTGCCGTGATTTTGTTATGGTCGGGTGTGGCAAGCTGGAAAACGATGCTGTCTGTATTTGTAGGAGGTGCCGTGATGGGTTTGGTGTTCAACCAATGGGGACCTGATACTGCGATAGCCCACATGCCTTGGTATGAACATTTGTGTTTGGGCGGTTTTTGTTTTGGTGCCGTATTTATGGCGACCGATCCTGTCACTTCTTCACGTACGGAGAACGGCAAATATATTTATGGATTCCTGATTGGTGCCATGGCAATCATAATACGTGTGCTCAACCCCGGTTATCCTGAGGGCATGATGCTTGCTATCCTGCTGATGAATATCTTTGCGCCGCTGATTGACTATGTGGTAGTGCAGAACAATATTTCGCGTCGTGCAAAACGTGCTATGTCTAACAAATAAAAAACCGAAAATACGATGAATACGAATAGTAACTCTTATACTATCATTTATGCTTCGGTAATGGTTGTTATCGTAGCATTCTTGCTGGCTTTCGTAAATTCTTCTTTGCGCGACCTGCAGGGAAAGAACGTAGAGCTGGATACGAAAAAACAAATTCTTTCGGCTTTGGGTATCCGTGAAGTGGAAAATGCGGAAGCCAAATTTGCCGAAGTAGTGAAAGAAGATATGCTGGTGGCTGAAGACGGTTCGCTGAAGCCGTACGAAGGCAGTTTTGTTACCGGATATGAGAAAGCATATAAGGAAAAAGGAGAAGCCCATATTTTCGTCTGCGAAATAGACGGACAGAAGAAGTACGTTATTCCTGTTTACGGAACAGGATTGTGGGGTGCCATCTGGGGTTATGTGGCTTTGAACGATGACAAGGATACGGTTTACGGCACTTACTTCTCACATGCATCAGAAACTCCAGGATTGGGCGCGGAAATCGCTACCGAGCATTTTCAGAATGAATTCAAAGATAAAAACGTGCTGGACGGAGATGCTATCGGGCTGGATGTCGTAAAGAATGGAAAGGTCGATAAGCCTGAATTCCAGGTGGACGGTATTTCAGGAGGTACGATTACTTCAGTTGCCGTAGGACAGATGCTGAAGAACTGCATGGGAAACTATACCAAGTTTTTAACCGCTAAAGAATAATAGGAGGAGAAATTAATATGGGAAATTTATTTTCAGCCAAGAATAGGGAAGTGTTCTCCAACCCGATAAGCATGAATAATCCGGTCACCGTGCAGGTGCTGGGTATTTGTTCGGCACTTGCCGTAACTTCAAAACTAGAGCCGGCCATCGTGATGGGGCTTTCGGTAACCATTATTACCGCATTCTCGAATGTGGTTATTTCGTTAATCCGCAAGACAATTCCAAACCGTATCCGTATCATTGTCCAGTTGGTGGTTGTTGCCGCGTTAGTGACTATAGTAAGCGAAATGCTTAAGGCTTTTGCATACGATGTAAGCGTTCAGCTTTCAGTGTATGTCGGCCTGATTATCACCAACTGTATCCTGATGGGACGTCTTGAAGCGTTTGCGATGGCAAACGGTCCTTGGGAATCTTGTCTTGATGGTCTCGGCAACGGATTGGGCTATGCCAAGATTTTGGTCATTGTGGCTTTCATCCGCGAGCTTTTAGGCTCTGGCACGTTG
Source organism: Bacteroides cellulolyticus (assembly GCF_025567135.1). Classification (NCBI taxonomy): domain Bacteria; kingdom Pseudomonadati; phylum Bacteroidota; class Bacteroidia; order Bacteroidales; family Bacteroidaceae; genus Bacteroides; species Bacteroides cellulolyticus. Next base: position 380,196 of record NZ_JAOQJJ010000001.1, on the reverse strand, counting down.
TTGGGATTCAATGTACTGAACTATCCGGCTATTAGCGAGGCAGGCTATGTGAATAACGGATTGATGCTGATGCCGCCGATGGCGTTGATTATCGTGGCTTGCCTGATATGGTACCAGCGTGCGAAGCATCCTGAATTACAAGATAAGGAATAACAAGTAAAGGAAAGACATTATGGAACATTTTTTCAGTTTATTAGTCCGCTCCATCTTTGTGGACAATATGATATTCGCATTCTTCTTGGGTATGTGTTCATACCTAGCTGTTTCGAAGAATGTGAAAACAGCTGTCGGCTTGGGCATAGCCGTGACTTTTGTATTGGTGGTGACTTTGCCTGTCAACTATTTGCTTCAGACTAAGGTATTGTCTGCCGACGGCATCTTGGGCATCGACCTCAGCTTCTTGAGCTTTATCCTCTTTATTGCCGTTATTGCGGCGATTACACAATTGGTAGAAATGATTGTGGAGCGTTTCAGCCCTTCGCTGTATGCCTCGCTGGGTATTTTCCTGCCATTGATAGCCGTGAACTGTGCCATCATGGGAGCCTCTTTGTTCATGCAGCAGCGTATCAACCTTACTCCTTCAGACCCGAAATACATCGGAGGCGTCGCTGATGCCATCTCTTATGCATTAGGTTCAGGTCTGGGCTGGATGCTGGCTATCGTAGGCCTGGCTGCCATCCGTGAAAAAATGGCTTACTCTGATGTGCCGGCTCCGCTGAAAGGGCTTGGTATCACTTTTATCACTGTGGGTCTGATGGCTATGGCATTTATGTGTTTCTCTGGTTTGAACATCTAATAAAGAAAGGAATAAGACAATGGATATGAATTTTATTTTGGCAAGCATTGGAGTATTCCTTGTGACTATTCTGGTGTTGGTAGTAATCCTTCTGGTTGCTAAGAATTTTCTTGTTGCTTCCGGTAAGGTTAAGGTAACAATAAACGGTGAAAATCAGTTGGAGGTTGAATCAGGTTCTACGCTGCTCAATACGTTGGCAGTGAACAACGTATTCCTTCCTTCGGCATGTGGAGGTAAGGGTTCATGCGGTCAGTGCAAGTGTCAGGTTGTAGAAGGTGGCGGCGAAATTCTTCCTTCCGAAGTAAGCCACTTCAGCCGCAAACAGCAGAAAGACCACTGGCGTCTTGGCTGTCAGGTAAAGGTCAAGGGTGATATGTCAATAAAGGTTCCTGAATCAGTAATGGGTGTCAAGGAATACGAATGTACGGTTATCTCCAACAAGAACGTCGCTACATTTATAAAGGAATTCAAAGTGCAGCTTCCTGCAGGAGCCCATATGGACTTTATCCCCGGTTCATATGCGCAGATTAAGATTCCTAAATTTGAAATGGATTACAACAAGGATATCGACAAGAGCCTTATCGGTGACGAATATCTTCCTGCATGGGAAAAATTCGGTTTGTTCGGCTTGAAATGTAAGAACGAAGAGGAGACTATCCGTGCTTACTCTATGGCTAACTACCCGGCTGAAGGTGATGTATTCATGTTGACAGTACGTATCGCTACTCCTCCGTTCAAACCGGACCGCAGCGGTTTCATGGATGTAAATCCAGGTATAGCCTCTTCATACATCTTTACTCTGAAACCGGGCGACAAGGTGTTGATGAGTGGTCCTTACGGTGATTTCCACCCGATTTTCGATTCCAAGAAAGAAATGATTTGGGTAGGAGGTGGTGCCGGTATGGCTCCTTTGCGTGCACAGATTATGCACATGACACGTACTCTGCATACTACAGACCGCGAACTTCACTACTTCTATGGTGCTCGTGCTTTGAACGAAGTGTTCTATCTTGAGGATTTCTTGGCACTGGAAAAAGATTTCCCGAATTTCCACTTCCATCTTGCGCTTGACCGTCCTGATCCAGCAGCTGATGCTGCCGGTGTTAAATATACTCCGGGATTTGTTCATCAGGTTATGCTTGACACATATCTGAAGAATCACGAAGCTCCTGAAGATATTGAATACTACATGTGTGGTCCTGGTCCGATGTCGAATGCAGTTGTCAAGATGCTTGACAGCCTTGGCGTTGAATCTTCTTCTATCATGTATGATAATTTCGGTGGATAATATCTGACTACATATATAAAGCCCGGTACATTAAAGTATCGGGCTTTATTTTTATGTATATTGCATTAATATTAAAATGACATTATTGTTCATTATGTCGCGCATTTCTTGATACATGTCAACAAATGACGGCATAAATGAATATTTCCTTTCATTTGTTTTTCCGTTATCGAAAACGTGCTTATCTTTGCATCGGTAAAAAGATAAAAGCTTAAGCTAAACGACAGGAAAATTTGACAAGACTTGTCAATTGGAGATTAAATTAAGGCAATCATAAAAAGATTGTATTTTAGGTAACAACAAAAATTAAACTTTAGGTATTATGAAATCAGGATTAACATTTATCGCCGCATTGGCACTTTCTGCAACAGTATTTGCAAACGGTAACCAGACTAAAACTACAGAAAAATGGAATGGTTCAATCAACAAGGCTCAGTTAGGAAAGTATCTTAAACTTTCTTCTGATCAGAGTGAAGAAGTTGCTGACATTTGCGATTTCTTTGAAGCAGAAATGAAAATGGCTAATAGAGCAAAAGAAGGTCAGGACGAAAAAGTTCGTAAGGCTGTTTATGGCAATTTGAAGTTGATGAAAAATACTTTAAATGAAAAGCAGTACTCAGATTACTTGAAACTTATGGGTATGACTCTTCGTAACAAAGGTATCGATATCGAAAAGAAGTAATTAACGATAAAAACTATATGAAGTCTCCGCAGCATTTGTTTTGTTGCGGAGACTTTTTTGTTGTCCTTACGGAAAAAATATATTTACTTTGTATTCCTGTAAAATTTAAGGAAAGTAGGTTTAATATGAATTTTGGAAAGGAAGATCTGATAAACGGAAACATAACAGGAGCAATGTTGCGTTTTGCTTTTCCTTTGATGCTGGGAAATCTTTTACAACAGTGTTATAATATAGCTGATACTTTGATAGTAGGACGTGTCCTTGGTGCCGATGCTTTGGCTGCTGTAGGATCATCGTACGCCCTAATAGTTTTCGTTACTTCAGTTTTTATAGGTCTGTGTATGGGGTGCAGTGCGGTGTTCTCCATGCAGTATGGTTCGAATGATTTCAAAGAAATGCGCCGGAGTATATTTTCATCGATAGTGCTTGTAGGGGGTGTAACATTATTTCTTAATGTTTGTTCCTTAGTTTTCCTTTCGCCTATAATACGTATCTTGCAGACACCTCCCGAGGTGGAGCGGATGGTGCATGATTATCTTCTCATTATATTCTTAGGGATGATTCCTGTCTGTGTATATAACTTTTATGCTTTTCTTCTTCGTGCGGTAGGAAATTCTGTAGTCCCGTTGGTCTTTCTGATAGTTTCGGTTGTTCTTAATATAGTTCTTGATGTATTGATGATGGTTACACTGGATATGGGTGTAGAAGGAGCTGCACTTGCCACAGTGATTTCTCAGATTGTAGGTTCTTTAGGACTTTGTTTATATACCTATAAGCATTTTCCGGAATTGCGTCTGAAACGTACAGACTGCATTGTCAGCAGGCAGTCACTGGCAAAGATTACATCATATTCATTTTTAACTGGAGTACAACAGTCCGTTATGAATTTCGGTATTCTTATGGTACAAGGGCTTGTAAACAGTTTCGGAACAGCCGTTATGGCAGCCTTTGCAGCTGCTGTAAAGATAGATTCCTTTGCATATATGCCTGTACAGGATTTTGGAAACGCCTTTTCCACATTTATAGCGCAGAATTTTGGGGCAGGACGTGTGGAACGTATCCGCCGAGGAATTCGTATTGCTGTGTGTATTACTACGGCGTTTTCTATTTTTGTTTCGTTTCTGGTCTTTTTGCTGTCACCTTGGCTTATGGCTTTCTTTGTTTCGCCTGAAGAGACTGACATTATCAATATAGGTGTGGAGTATCTTCGCATTGAAGGAAGTTTCTATGTAGGTATAGGCTATTTGTTCCTTCTTTACGGTTATTATAGGGCTGTCGCATTGCCGTCAATGTCTGTTGTGCTGACCGTTGTTTCTTTAGGAACACGTGTAGCATTGGCATATTTCCTGGCTTCTGTCCCTGCCATCGGTTATACGGGTATATGGTGGTCAGTTCCTATAGGTTGGGCTTTGGCCGATATCATTGGAGTTTGGTTTTATCAGTCCAAACACAAGAAAAGATTGATGACTTATAGGGCCTAATTATGTGTCTCTACACATTTTAGTTTGAAAAACTGTGTTTTTCGCTTGACTCTGCTCCCGGCTTTGCGTATATTTGCAAACGGAAATTTCATTATGTAAATAAATATTATTTTTTGACATTAAAAAATAGAGAGATGAGAGTAAGAAACTTGACATTTGTAGCATTAATGGCTGCTGCATCTGCCGTTATGGCACAAGAGGGTAATGGGTATCAGTTTACAGACATAGTTTCAAACAAGGCTACTTCAGTAAAGAATCAGGCAGCAACAGGAACATGCTGGTGTTTTGCAACTACATCTTTTATGGAGTCAGAGTTGCTTAGAATGGGGAAAGGTGAGTATGATCTGTCGGAAATGTTTATTGTCAGACAAAAGTATATGAATCAATTGGCTGATAACTATCTTCGTCGTGGAAGGGGAAATATAGGACAGGGTAGTATCTCGCCAAGTTGGATGACTGCTTTTCAGCAGGTTGGTATTGTTCCAGAAGAAGTTTATAGTGGAATAAATTATGATTCAAAGACTCATAATCATACTGAGCTTGAAGCTTATATGTCTGCAATAGCAGGACAGGCTGTAAAAATGAAACACCGTAGTCCTGAATATAACGAGCTTTTGAATACTTTGTTCGACATTTATATGGGTAAACTTCCTGAAACATTTACATATAATGGTAAGGAATATACTCCGAAAAGTTTTGCTGAGAGTCTCGGACTGAATATGGATGATTATGTTATGCTTACAAGTTTCACGCATAAACCTTATTATGAGAGGTTTGAACTTGAAATTCCGGACAACTGGGAACATGCTAAAATGTATAATCTTCCGCTTGATGAGATGATGGATGCTACAGACAATGCCTTGAAGAACGGATATACTGTATGCTGGGACGGTGATGTAAGCGAGAAAGGTTTTTCATTTACAAATGGTGTTGCCATAAATCCTGAGGTAACAAAAATGGATGATTACAGTCAGACAGACAGGGCACGCTTTGAAAATATGAAAACCGGTGAAAGACTGGAGGAAGTATATAAATTCGAGCATCCTTATCCGGAAGTAAATGTTACTCCTGAAATAAGGCAAGAAGGTTATGAATCGTTTGTTACTACAGACGATCATCTGATGCATATTACTGGGTTGACAAAAGACCAGAACGGTACAAAATATTATATAACAAAGAATTCATGGGGAACTGAGAGAAACCGTTTTGGTGGATATATCAATATGTCTGAAAGCTTTGTGCGTGCCAAGACTGTTTATGTAATGATGCACAAGGATGCTTTGAGTAAAGAACTGAAGAAGAAACTTGGAATAAAATAAGATGAACAGTACGGAAGTGACAAACAATAGTAAAGGGCATCCCAAAGGATTGTATCTTCTTTTTGTGACTGAAATGTGGGAACGTTTCAGTTATTATGGCATGCGTGCCTTGTTTATGCTTTATATGGTTCAGGCACTGCTCTTTGATAAAGAGTTTGCCTCGCAGGTTTATGGCAGTTACACAGGACTTGTTTATCTGACTCCGCTTATTGGGGGATATATTGCCGATAAATATTGGGGAAACCGAAGGTCAATTGTTGTTGGTGCGTTGGTTATGGCGGTAGGACAGTTCCTTTTATTTCTAAGTGCATGTTATTTTCATCAGGTTGATGTGGCAAAATGGCTGATGTTCTGTGGCTTAGGACTACTGATAATGGGTAACGGATTTTTCAAGCCTAATATATCTACAATGGTTGGCCGTCTGTATTCTGACAATGACAAGCGTAAGGACTCTGCTTTTACTATCTTCTATATGGGGGTTAATGTAGGTTCTACTCTTGCCCCGCTTATTTGTGGGCTGATAGGAAATACTGGACATCCGGAAGATTTTAAATGGGGATTTCTTGCAGCGTGTATCGGTATGATTCTAGGAGCTGTTGTTTTTCAGATATTCAAGAACAAATATATCTGCGATCCTGATGGTAATCCTGTAGGAATTGCGCCTCAGAAGAAAGATGACAATTTGCAATCATTAGAGAAAGGTGAAGGATGGCTTTCTGCGAGAAGCATAGCAGCGATAGTCGCGACAATTGCACTGACGCTCGTTTTCTCTGTGAATTGGGATTGGATAACCGGTAATCAGATTTCTACAGGAGGTAGTGTCTTCTCAGGAGCGGACTGGATAGGCTCTCTTATATATGCCACTGTGATAGTGATGCCTATACTGATAATAACAGATCATAGTCTTAATCGCAGTGAAAAGATAAAGATTGGAATTATCTATATCATTGCATTCTTTGTGATTTTCTTTTGGGCTGCATACGAACAGGCCGGAGCTTCATTGACATTCTTTGCTGATGAGCAGACAGACCGTAACATTGGAGGATGGGAGATGCCGGCAGCATATTTTCAATCGTTTAATCCTATCATGTTGGTGCTATTGGCTCCTGTGTTTGCCGGTCTATGGTCTTTTCTTGGTAAGAATGGACTAGAACCTAGTTCTGTAAAGAAACAAGCCATAGGTCTTTTCCTTTTGGCTATGGGGTATCTGTTCATTGCTTTCGGTGTTAAAGATGTTGAACCTGGAGTCAAGGTGAGTATGATATGGCTTACGGGATTATATCTTATCCATACAATGGGCGAGTTGTGTCTTGCTCCGATAGGACTGTCATTGGTGTATAAACTTTCTCCTGCACGGTTTTCTTCTCTTTTGATGGGTGTTTGGTATCTTAGTACATCTGCTGCTAATAAAATGGCAGGAATGTTGAGCGGATATTACCCTGAAGGTGGAGTAGCGAAAAGTTTTTTAGGATATCATGTGGAAAATCTGTATGACTTCTTTCTCTTGTTCGTTTTTATGAGTGGTACTGCAGCTGTAGTGCTGTTCCTTCTATCCGGAAAACTGCAAAGTCTTATGCAGGAAAAATAAAAATATACAGCCACAAAAGATTTCATTTACCATTATTGGGTAAACATCTTTTGTGGCTGTTTTTGTCTATTCAGGAATAAAAGATAATGCTTGTCTTATTTGTCTTTAAGCATTTCTTCCAATTTGATAAGTTCATCCCTATATTGGGCAGCTTCGATAAAGTCGAGATTTTTTGCTGCATCCTGCATGAGTTTCCTTGTGCGTTCGATGCTTTTCTTAAGTTGTTCCTTCGACATGTACTGTACAATGGGATCTGCCGCAGCAAATGATGTTTCTGCCTGTTCAGTATAAGCTTTCGGTGCATTGTCTTTATTTTCTGCACTATTATCTTTATCTCCTAGAATTTGAGTTCTAACTTTCTTTATCTGTTGAGGTGTTATTCCATGTTCCTGGTTGTATGCAAGCTGCTTTTCGCGGCGACGGTTCGTTTCGTCAATTGTAAGCTGCATGCTTTCAGTAATCTTGTCGGCATACATTATCACTTTTCCGTTTACGTTTCTTGCAGCACGTCCGGCTGTCTGTGTGAGCGAACGATGTGAACGGAGGAAACCTTCCTTGTCAGCATCAAGTATGGCTACAAGTGATACCTCGGGCAGGTCAAGGCCCTCACGAAGAAGGTTTACACCGATAAGCACGTCATGAATACCCTGTCTTAATTCATCCATAATTTTAACACGTTCCAGTGTGTCAACATCACTGTGGATATAACTGCATTTTATTCCGTTGTTCAGAAGATACTCAGAAAGTTCTTCGGCCATTCGTTTGGTAAGTGTAGTGACGAGTACACGTTCGTTTGCCTCAATCCTTTGCTGAATCTCTTCCATGAGGTCGTCTATCTGGTTCAGGCTTGGGCGTACCTCTATTATTGGGTCAAGCAACCCTGTAGGGCGTATTACCTGATCGACCACTATACCTTCGCTCTGTACAAGTTCATAATCGGCTGGTGTTGCGCTGACATATATAACCTGATTTACCATTTCCTCAAACTCTTCGAATTTGAGCGGTCTGTTGTCCATGGCTGCAGGAAGTCTGAAGCCATATTCTACAAGGTTTTTCTTTCTGGCTCTGTCGCCTCCGTACATTGCTCTGATTTGTGGTACACTGACATGGCTTTCGTCAATAACAAGGAGAAAATCTTTCGGGAAAAAATCCAACAGACAATAGGGGCGGGTACCAGCCTCACGTCCGTCGAAATATCTGGAATAATTCTCTATACCTGAGCAGTGTCCAAGTTCTCTGATCATCTCCATGTCGTACGTCACTCTTTCATATATTCTTTTTGCTTCAAGGAATTTGCCAGACTCTTCGAAAAAAGCCACTTGTTTGCTCAGATCGTCTTCTATCTGATGAATAGCTCGTAAGGTGCTTTCCTTGGTAGTCATAAACAGATTGGCAGGATAAATTTTGTATTCATCAAAGTCTGCCATTTTATGTCCGGAAACAAGATCTATTTCTTCTATTGCATCTATTTCGTCGTCCCAGAATATTACTCTCAGGATATTGTCGGAATATGCTAGATAAATGTCTATGGTATCACCTTTTACTCTGAAGTTTCCGCGGTTCAGTTCTATATCATTCCTGACATAAAGGCTATCTACGAGGCGTCGGAGAAAAACATTTCTGTCTATCAGCTTTCCACGCTTTATTTCTATTACATTGTCGTAGAAGTCAGACGGATTTCCCATACCGTATATACATGACACTGATGAAACAACTATCACGTCTTTTCTTCCTGAAAGAAGTGCCGATGTGGCAGCCAGTCTTAATTTGTCTATCTCATCGTTTATAGCAAGATCCTTTTCGATATAAGTATCGGTAGATGGGAGGTATGCTTCCGGCTGATAATAGTCATAGTATGATACGTAGTATTCTACAGCATTGTTAGGAAAAAAATGTTTGAATTCGCCGTATAACTGTGCTGCAAGAGTTTTGTTGTGGCTCAGTATAAGTGTTGGTTTATTTATTTCCTTTATTACATTTGCTATGGTAAATGTCTTTCCGGAACCTGTTACTCCAAGCAGTGTTTGTGCCTTGACACCGTTTTTGATGCCCTCTGTCAGTTGTTTGATGGCTTCCGGCTGATCCCCGGTAGGTTTGTATTCTGATATTAATTCGAATTTCATGTAAATATGTTTTTTATGGTGTAAAAGTACATAAATATTTGTTTTAAAGCTATGTGGTAAGTAAAAATAACATTAAAAATGATTTTGATGTTGTATTATTCACAATAAAACAGTAATTTTGCAAAACTATTTTTGTTAATATGAAAAAATATATTGTTATGGTTCTTCTTTCTGCAGGGTTGCTGAGCTCCTGTGGAGAGTATAATAGCGTACTAAAGAGTACGGATTACGAATATAAATATGAAGCTGCAAAAGCATATTTTGCCAAAGGACAGAATAGTAAGGCTGCAACTATTCTGGAAGAACTTATTCCTATAATGAAAGGAACAAGATTTGGCGAGGAATCATTGTATATGCTGGCTATGACATATTTCAATCAAGGTGACTACGTTACAGCATCTCATTATTTCAATACATATTATACTACTTATCCTCGTGGCACATATACTGAACTGGCACGTTTTAATTCAGGAAAAGCCTTGTATCTGGATACACCTGAACCTAGACTTGATCAGAGCAGTACATATAAGGCAATACAGGAATTGCAGATGTATATGGAATATTTCCCTGGAACAGAACGTCATGAGATTGCTCAAAATATGATATTTGAGTTGCAGGACAAACTGGTAGAAAAGGAGTATCTTTCAGCTAAGTTGTATTATGATCTGGGCTCTTATACAGGTAACTCGTCAATGACTAGTTCTGGTAACAATTATCTGGCTGCTGTTGTAACAGCACAGAACATTCTTAAAGAATATCCTTATACAAAACTTCGCGAAGACTTGTCAATACTTATACTACGTGCCAAATATGATATGGCGCGTGAGAGTGTCCTTGAGAAGAAGGAAGATCGTATGCGTGAGACTATAGATGAGTATTATGCATTTAAGAATGAATTCCCTGAAAGTAAGTACACCAAGGAAGTAGAGAATATATTTAAAGAAGCCAGCAAGTTTGTTGGCTCTGTAGAAGAAGAATATTAAAAACATTTATAATTAAATATCGAATTATGGATTACAAAAAATCAAATGCTCCTACCAACACCGTAACACGTAACATGATGGAACTGTGTGAAGACACAGGCAATGTATATGAAACTGTTGCAATAATAGGCAAGCGTGCTAATCAAATCGCGGTTGAAATGAAGAATGACCTTTCAAAGAAGCTTCAGGAGTTTGCATCGTATAACGATAACTTGGAAGAAGTTTTTGAGAACAGAGAGCAAATAGAGATTTCTCGTTATTATGAAAAACTTCCAAAACCAACTTTGATTGCTACTCAGGAGTATATAGAAGGTAAGGTTTATTATAGAAATCCTGCAAAGGAAATAGAGAAGCTTAAATAAAAGAGGGCTGGTAATATTCCTTAGAAGAAATTAAAGCCGTTTCGTAAAGGAGCGGCTTTTTTATTGTTAATCTGAAAACTGAATTTTAATTTATGATACAACGTATTCAATCTGTATATTTGCTTATTGTAGCAATTCTTTCTGTTATAGTAATTTCAAATCCTATTGGCAGTTTTGTTGGAACAGATAATTCTATTACGGAATTTACAAATCTTTCTTTGATAGCTCAGGATGGAACAGAAAATTATGAACCGTGGGCTTTGTTTGCTATTCAAATAATTTCTGCAATAATTTCATTGGTAACGATATTTATCTATAAGAAAAGAATGTTGCAGATACGGTTCACTTTGTTTAATATCATTTTGGCTATAGGTTATTATGTGGCTGTTGTGGCATTCGTCTTTATGTTGAAGGGTGATGCGACTTTTGTACCTTCATGGATTGTATGTTTGCCATTTATAGGTATTGTTCTTGACTGGTTGGCTATTCGTGCCATAGGAAAGGATGAGATGCTTGTAAAGGCATATGAGAGATTGAGATGAGATAAATAGACTAATATATTTTTTATAAGATACCGGCAGACCAATTGGTTTGTCGGTTTTTTTATTATACGCTTGTATATTTATAATATTTATATTATATTGCATAAAAGGAAAAGGAAGGAGGTCTTTTATGTTTGATACAAGCGCTATTGATAGTTTTAATTATGGCCGTACATCTGCAAATGGTGTTTATGCAATAAGTATGGCTACCGATTTCAGACCTTATTATGCCTTGTGGAGACTGTTCCCTGGTGAACAACCGCTATTTGTACGAACACTTGCAGTTACTTTTCAGGCTGCTTTAGGGCGTGCTAAGGATATACTTCAGAATTGTAACGTCCTATTGGAGTGTTCAGATAACTCAGAATTTGAAAATAGTTATGGTCGTACTGATGATATAATTCCATTTGGAAAGTATCGTGGAAAACGTCTGGCTGAAATATATTATGTAGAACCGTCATATGTGTTGTGGTTGGCAAATAAATTTAAACCTGAAACAGACCGTTTTGACAGGTTGGTATATCTTGCAAGACTTTTTTCGAAGGTACATTTCGAGCTAACAGTTCATAAAAACAGAATATCCTCGGTCAGCCATTTTGTCGGAGAAAAGGGTGATAAACTTAAAGGGTTGTTACTCAAAGTTCTTAATGTGAGAAAACAAGTTGATGGATATAAGGCTGATTTTTATGTGGATCAGAATGTGTTGGCGGCAGATCGTGATGGTAACAGGTTTGTCTTTCTTGTTAAGGCTGCCGGCAGAAGCCTTTCTCCAAACGAATTGAGTTGTCATTCAAGACTGGTTGAAAATGGAGAGACATTACATGTTTTGTCTGCAAAAGTCATGTCCCATTATGAGAGTAGAGGGGTGAGATATACACGTTTGGGGTATGTGAAACTTGAAAAATAAATGGGCGGTAAATGCCGCCCATATCTGTTTTTATTTTACAGGAAGTATTTCTATCCAATAGTCATCAGGATCGTTTATGAAATATAATCCCATGCTTTCGTTTTCGAAACATACACATTCCATCTCTTTATGGAATTTTCTTACTTCGTCATAATCGCCTTCAACCCTGAAGCACAGGTGGCTTTCGTTTTCTCCCAACTCGTATGCTTCTGTATGGTCTTTTAGCCATGTCAGCTCAAGCATAAAGTTTGAGCATTTGTCAGTAAGGTAAACTAATATAAATGAACCGTCGGCAGCTTCTTTTCTATGGTCTTCAGTAAGCCCTAATGCTGTTTCATAGAACTTGATACTTCTTTCTAGATTTGTAACATTGATGTTGAAATGATCAAAATGTCCTTTTACTTTCATGTCTGTTATTTTTTATTTGTTGAATAAAATACTATTATAAATTACTGAAAATCTGTCCCCTGTGATTGATTTCGGGAGAGTTGATATTTCGCGACCTTGCATATTCCTGAAATTTGTTTGCAGAAGTATAGTCGTTCCAGAAATGCATAGGGATGAAGGTAGATGTCTGTATTGCATCTATAAACTGTTTTCCTCCACGCATATATTCTGTTCCTAGACGTGGATCTATAGGAAACATTGCAATATCAACTTTATCATATTTCTCTTTGATGATTTTAAGTTCATTCAAAAATTTCTGCTCATCCCTTTTCCATTCTTCTTCTGGGCTTTCGTCCATCCAATGCCAGTTATTCAGGTCGCCGGCATGGAATAATGTTTTTCCTTCTGCTTCAATCATAAATGATATTCCTACGTCTGTAGAACCGAAAGCCGTTATCTTAATATTATTGTCTGCATATTCTTCATCTTTTTTCAACCATACGGCTGCATCTTTTTCAATCCTTCTTCTTTTATAAATGTCATGTGAGAATATGTATTTAATATCGTTCTTCTGTTTTTTCCATTCAAGGACTTGTCTATTAAAGTGGTCTGCATGGAAATGACTTGAAAGAACATACATTGTTCCGTTCTTATTGAGTAATTTATCATGGATAATTCCGCAGGATTCCGATTCGGAATCTTCAAAGAAATCAATGATAATGGTGAATTGGTTTGCCAGTATGGCAAATCCGCTATGATGCAAATATATTATTTCCATGTTGTGGAGATATTAAGTATTTACTGCAAAAATACACATTTAGAGAAAAAATATGCCCATCTGAACATCTATTTTTGTCCAGACAGGCATTTAATTTAAAATATGAAATTAGTTTATTCGATGATTGTTCCTTTTTCTGTTATGTAAATACAGTATTCAAAATTTTCTATATCCAGTAATGTAACCTGATAGATATTTGTACCGTTTACTGTTTTTACCTCTACTGACTTTACGATATAATCTTTGAAATCAAAATATAAAATCTCACGAATATTTGATGGCAAATCGTTTATATCAATTTCTGTAAATGATTTGTAAGTCTTTGTGTTATCAGAATAGTTGTTTGTTTTTTCGATACTGTTAGCAAATAAATTATTTATTCCTATAGTCATCATTAATACTGCAATAATCTTTTTCATATCTTGTTTGTTTTGTTTTTATTGTTTATACCATATTTAATTCAAATGGTATGCCAAATATGAATAAGATGTAATGTCTTGAAAATCAGTTATCTTCTGTCTGATATCTATAGATGGTGTGTGGAATTTATCTACACTTAAGTGTGGAATAGTGTGAAAAAAAGTCTTATGATAGAAACCATAAGACTTTTGTGAGTTATAATCTATTTGAATATTTTACTGAATATTCCACCCTTTTTCTTGCTTTTATTTTCGTATGAATTTATATTTTCATTATAAATATCTTCATAAGTGAGCTTTTCAGAAATCATTCTATATATAGTTCCCCAGTCCGGGAGTCCTCCTAGATTTCTGTCGTCAATGAATAAATCAGCTTTCAGCTTTCTGGAGAAATGATCATGCGATTTTTTTTCTTCTGGATAATTACTGTTTATAGCATAAAATTCCAATCCACGTTCACGGCAAAATTCTACGGCCTCTTCCAAAAGTTTATCCTCTCTCACAGTCCAAAGAATCAGGGTGTGTCTTTCTTCTTTTAGTTTTTTGAGTGTATCAATAGCAAATGGAATTTCCTTACCTATGTATGGATATTTATGCTCAACTATTGTACCATCAAAGTCAACTGCTATAATCATAACTTCTTTTCCTATATATTATTTATCCTTTTTCTTTGTGTCTTTGTTTTTGTTTTCTCTGCTTTTAGTATTCTTTTTGCCGTTTCTTGGCTTCCGTGAAGATTTCTTCTTTTCTGTTTTAGGAGCATATTCAGGACCATCTTCCATTCCTTCGGGCATTTGTAACTTATATATATTCTTGTCCAGAAATTTTTCTATCTGATAGAATTTGGTTTGTTCGTTTTCACTAACAAATGTTATGGCACAACCGTCGTTGTTGGCACGTGCCGTACGACCTATACGGTGTACATAGTCTTCACAATCGTGTGGTACATCGTAGTTGATAACAAGTCTGATATCGTCAATGTCAATGCCTCTTGCAACTATGTCTGTAGCTACAAGGATATTGACTCTGCCATTTCTGAATTCATGCAGTATTTCCTCTCTTTGGCTCTGTTCCAGGTCGGAGTGCATCTCACCAACCTTCAGCTTCATGCGTAAAAGTGCTTTTGTTACTTCCTTGACTTTCATCTTGGATGAAGCAAAAATGATGACCCTTTCCGGCTCTTGTGATGAGAAGAGGCTTTTGATTATATCGAGTTTCTGTGATTCATAACAGATATATGCAGCCTGGATTATTTTTTCTGCAGGTTTTGAAACTGCGAGTTTTACCTCTGTAGGATTATTTAGAATGTTTTCTGCCAATTGTCTGATTTTTTCCGGCATAGTAGCAGAGAACATGATTGTCTGTCTTTCTTTAGGCAGATGCTTTACTATCTGGATAATATCATCATAAAATCCCATGTCAAGCATTCTGTCGGCCTCGTCTAATATGAAGAATGACACTTTTGATAAATCAACATATCCTAAGCTGATATGACTGATGAGACGTCCAGGAGTAGCTATTACGACATCAGCTCCCAATGTGAGTCCTTTTTTTTCTTGTTCAAAACGTACACCATCGTTACCTCCATATACTGCAACACCTGATACTGGCATGAAATATGAGAATGCTTCCATCTGCCTGTCTATCTGTATTGCGAGCTCACGGGTAGGGGACATTATTATGCAGTTTATAGAGTCTTCAGGATAATTGCCACTGCACAATTTGCTTAGGACAGGTAAAAGATATGCTGCAGTTTTACCTGTTCCGGTCTGTGCCACTCCTATAAGGTCATGTCCTTCCAGCAGAACAGGTATGGTATGTTCTTGGACTGGGGTACATTCTTTAAAGTTCATGGCGTCAAGTGCGTTTAAAACGCTATCGTCTAAATTTAATTCTGAAAACTCCATTTTGGATTGTATTTTATGCTGATGTGTTCGTTATGAAAGTATTACTTCGGATAATACGTTGCAAAGTTAATCAAAATATGCTTTATAAGCCATATAAACACGTTTTTTTTGTATTTTAACCTCATAAATAATGAGTTTTTCTATTGATGTATATCATAAAAATATGTTGAATAACATAAAAATTTTTATGAAAATTATGCTGCTACTTAAAAAAAGACGTATATTTGCGTCGATTTCAAACAATAAATGCATCCAAAACTTATTATCCGTGACGGATATATGGATGTAAAAATAATGTTCCGAGATGAAATCACTGTTAAGGACAGGCTCGGATAGTATTAACTAAAATCACATTACATGATTAAAAGTGTAAAGCCGATTTTTGTTGTATTAGTATTCAGTTCCTTAATTTCTTTCTCATTTATTGAGAAGAAAGACCCTACAGAGAAATTGGTACCTGGTGACAAAACACCGATGCCAGTTCTTGAATTTGAAAAGCAGTCGCTCAACCTGCGTGCCGATGAAGGCAAATATACATTGTTGAGCTTTTGGGCGGGATATGATGCAGTGTCGAGAGTAAAGAATGTAGAATTATGCCATGCATTGCAGAATACGGACCGCATTAAGATGATTTCTGTTTCAATGGACCGTTACGAATCTGTTTTTCGTGCGGCTGTAGAACAAGACGGATTGGAATCGGCGCTTTGTTGCATTGAAACAGACGGCAAGTCTTCTGAAATCTTTAAGGAGTTTGGTCTTAGAGATGGTTTTGCTAACTATCTTATTGATAGTGACGGAATGATAGTGGCAAAGAATGTTACTGCCGAAGAATTGGTCTCGTATATGAATTGATATTCATTCGAGATTTTGAAGATGAAATTATTGAATACAACAAAAAAGCAAAAGAGGCTGTCTTTTAGGTTATTACCTTAAGACAGCCTCTTTTGCTTTTTTGTCTCTCTCTTATTTTATGATTTCAAGCTCCTTGAAACATTTCAGCAATTTGTCAATTGCATAGTCAATCTGTTCCTTGGTATGTGTTGCCATAAGTGCAAATCTTACAAGAGTATCTTGAGGTGCACATGCAGGAGGTATTACAGGGTTTATGAATACTCCTTCATCGAAAGCCATTTTTGTTACAAGGAAAGTCTTGTCTGTGTCGCGTACATACAATGGTATGATAGGACTCTCAGTGTCACCTATTTCAAAACCGCATTCACGGAAGCGTTTCAATGCATAATTGGTTATTTCCCACAGATTTTCCTGACGTTCCGGTTCTGTCTGCAAAATGTGAAGTGCCTCTATCGCTGCAGCTGTTGCGGCAGGAGTGCTGCTGGCCTGGAATATGTATGAACGTGCGTTATGGCGTAACCAGTTGATGATGTCTTTATCTGCAGCCACGAATCCACCGATTGAAGCCAATGACTTACTGAATGTACCCATTATGATATCAACTTCGTCAGTTAATCCGAAATGGTCGCAAACACCACGTCCGTTACGTCCGAATACTCCAACTCCATGAGCTTCGTCAACATAAACTGTTGCATTGTATTTTTTCTTCAGACGGATTATCTCAGGCAAGTTCGCCAAATCACCTTCCATAGAGAAAACACTGTCAACAACGATCAGTTTAATTGCGTCAGGTTCGCATTTCTGAAGTTCTTTTTCCAAAGCTTCCATATCGTTGTGCTTGTATTTCAGCTGTGTAGCGAAAGTAAGACGTCGTCCATCAACGATAGATGCGTGGTCACGGTCGTCACAAATGATGTAATCGCCACGTCCCACAAGCTGAGGTATTACTCCCTCGTTTACGGTGAAACCTGTAGAGAAACAAAGAGCTTCGTCTTTACCGATAAATTCAGCAAGTTCTTTTTCCAACTGTACATGGATGTCTAGAGTGCCGTTCAGCAGTCTGGATCCGGCGCATCCTGTTCCGTACTTACGTGTTGCGGCTATTGCTGCATCAATAATTCTTTGGTCGTATGTCAAACCCATATATGAGTTTGATCCGAACATTAACACCTTTTTGCCGTCCATCATCACCTCTGTATCCTGGTGACTGTCTATTTCGCGGAAATAAGGATAAACCCCCTTCTCCATATACATTTGCGGGAGTCTGAATTTACTTAACTTTTCTTGTAATAATCCCATATTTTATTAGATAGATTTTCTTCGTTGTTTTAACAGCCTGCAAAGATAGTAAAATTTCAACAAAGGGTAACAATACGGAACATTTTTTATACCTGTAAATAAGATTTTGTATTATTAGAAAGTTTTATATTCAAATTATATATTACATTTGCATAAACAACCAACATGTACTAGATATGGACATCAGAGAGGATATTATATTCATAGTGAATCCTATTTCAGGCACTCAAGACAAAGCAGCCATCCTTGAATATATAGAATCCAATATTAATCGGAATATATTTAATCCTAGAATTATAAAGACAGAATATGCCGGTCATGGCTATGATATAGCCCGCAAGGCTGTGGAAGATAAAGTGTCGTTTGTAGTTGCAATAGGAGGTGATGGAACTATAAACGAGATAGGAAGTGCATTGGTACATTCCGATACGGCATTGGGCATTATACCTTGTGGCTCCGGCAACGGTCTTGCACGTCATTTGCATATACCTATGAACTATCAGAAAGCACTTCAGGTTATCAATAAAGCTAATGTGCGTTCCATTGATTATGGAAAAATCGCCGGTCATCCTTTTTTCTGTACATGTGGAGTAGGTTTCGATGCTTTTGTGAGCCTGAAATTTGCCGGATCGAAACGAAGAGGCCTTGTAACTTATCTTGAAAATACATTGATGGAGAGTCTTCATTATGAACCGGAAACATATGAAATAGAGAATTCGGAGGGTACAGTTAAGTATAAAGCTTTTCTTATTGCGTGTGGAAATGCCTCACAGTATGGAAACAATGCATATATTACTCCGCAAGCCTCTCTTTCCGACGGTATGATGGACATTACAGTATTGCAACCTTTTACTGTGCTTGATGTGCCATCTTTGTCTTTCCAGCTATTTACGAAAACTATCGACATGAATAGCCGGATAAAAACCATGAAGGATAAGAAGATAACTATTCATAGGGCGACAGAGGGAGTGTTCCATTTTGACGGTGATCCGATGATGGGGCCTAAAGATCTTGTGGTTGAGATTATACCGTCTGCTTTAAAAGTAATATGCCCACCTAAACCTAATAAAAGCATTTATGAACCGCATAATATTTTGCAGCACATAACGGATTTTATTGAGGCCAAACCTGTTTCAGCTTCTATTGCCGAGAAACATAGGCAATTGATGGAGATGAACAAGACAATAATGAAAAAACTGGTAAAGAAAAACAATCCTCCTGAAGAATGATGTTCTTTTACCGATACAGACAGGGAAGTACTACTACATATGTGCATTGCAGTACTTCTCTGTTTTTTACCACAGATAGAAATCCGAGGTCAGATCATCATATTCTTTGCTCCTGACTCCATTTTCTGAAAGAAGTAGTTGTGATATAATCGTTATATTATTTCTGCAATCTTTTTTGAACTCCATGAGTACTCGTTTGGGAGCAGCTCCAGGCTTTGTTATGACCTCTGTCTTTTTTGTCAGGCTTAAATTGTTTTTTATAGCCTCACTGATGAAATCCATAGCGGATGTTGCAGGTAAGATAACGCAGAATCTACCTTTGTCTTTGAGCATAAATGAGACAGTCCGTGCCAAATGGCTAAAACATAGTCCGTCTGTATGTCTTGCTATATTCCTTTTTTCTGAGAATCCTTTTGTCTTTTCATTGAAAAACGGAGGATTAGATACTATCAAGTCATATTCTGCATTGTGATTCTGGAAGTATTCATTTATATCAGCTTTTACTACATTTAGCCTGTCCTTCCATAAAGTATTGTTCATGTTTTCTTCGGCTTGTGCAGCAGCTTCTTCGTCAATTTCTATCCCGGTGATAGTGGCATTGCATTTTTGTGCAAGCATTATTGCTATAAGTCCTGTTCCTGTTCCTATATCTGCTATTTTTGATGCTTCTTCTGTATTAGTCCACGCTCCAAGCAAAACTCCGTCAGTTCCTACTTTCATTGCACACTTGTCCTGATTGATCGTGAATTTCTTAAATTTGAAATATTCGTTTCCCATTATTGCCCTTGTTAAGTTTGTGCAAAGATATGCAAATAGCCCGGTTTGCATATGCTGAAGCATAACATTTGGTATAAAATGTTTTATTATTATGTGTATAATCATTAACTTTGTAGCCGTTTGTTTAAACAGATAATTCAAAAATTAATATATGTCTGAGGATAAAAATAAAAGAGAAGAAGTAGCTTTGATAGCCAAAATAGATATTGACCAGTCTGAAATGCCTACAGAGGAATTGAATGGGGAAATGCCGGTCCTGCCGTTGCGAAATATGATAATCTTCCCTGAAATAGTAATGCCTGTAGCCATTGGCCGAAGAAGCACACTTGAATTGGTGAAGTCTGCTTATAAGAAAAAAAGTCCAATAATTCTTGCTACACAGAAGGATGCTTCTGTAGATAATCCTGTATTTGATGATTTGTATCCGCTTGGCGTTATAGGCAGAATAGTCCGTATAATAGAATTGCCGGGAGGAGCAACAAACGCTTTGATACATACAGGAGGTCCGAAAGTCAGGATAGAGAAAATCACTTCTACTGATCCGTTTCTTATGGGAACTGCCGAACCGGTAGTGGAAAACAATAAATCACCTAAAACCAATGAATTCAAGGCTATAATGAGTACATGCTTTGATGTAATGAAAAAGTTACACGAAAGTATGGAAGAACTTGGCCCTGATTTCCTTATGGCATTGAGGGATATGGAAGGGGATTCTGTAAGAATAAATTTCATCTGTTCCAATTTCCCTTTAGAGGTGAGCTCCAAGTATGAATTGCTGAAGCATGATAATATCAAGGACAGGGCAATTCACCTTATCGGTTATTTGAATGAGCAGCTTGAGATTGCCAAGCTGAAACAGAATATCCAGATGCGTACTCGCGAAGAGCTGGACAAACAGCAGCGTGAGTATTTCCTGCAGCAACAATTGAAAAATATTCAGGATGAATTAGGTAACGGTGCCGAAAGCGAGATTGATAACTTACGCGCACAGGGAAAGAAAAAACAATGGTCGAAGGAAGTGGCTGAAATATTCGATAAGGAAGTCACAAAACTTGAACGTATAAATCCCCAGTCGCCTGATTATAATGTGCAGTATTCATATCTGCAGAATTTGTTGGCATTGCCATGGAATGTATATACTCCGCAAACATTCAATCTGAAATCGGCAGAAAAAACTTTGAATCATGATCATTATGGTCTTGAAAAAGTAAAAGAACGTATATTGGAACATCTTGCTGTACTGAAACTGAAAGGTGACATGAAATCGCCTATTCTTTGTCTTTATGGTCCTCCGGGGGTGGGTAAGACATCGCTTGGACGTTCCATTGCAACGGCTCTGAAGAGAAAATATGTCAGAATGTCGCTGGGAGGTGTACATGATGAAGCTGAAATACGAGGACATAGGAAGACGTATATAGGCGCTATGCCGGGAAGAATCATAAAGAGCCTTATCAAGGCAGGTTCTTCAAATCCGGTGATAATTCTTGATGAAATTGATAAATTGGGTAATAGTAATCAGGGTGATCCTGCATCTGCTATGCTTGAAGTCCTTGATCCGGAACAGAATGGCACATTCCATGACAACTATATAGATATTGATTATGATTTGTCGAATGTGATGTTTATCGCTACTGCTAACAATCTTGGTGGAATACCAGCTCCTCTTCTTGACAGAATGGAGCTGATTGAGGTCAGCGGATATATAACAGAAGAGAAAGTAGAAATAGCCAGAAGACATCTTATACCTAAAGCGATGGAGGCTAACGGACTTACAAAAGACAATATCAAGTTCTCAAAATCTGCTATAGAATTCATCGTGGAGAATTATACCAGAGAGAGCGGTGTGCGCGAGCTTGAAAAGAAAATAAACAAGGTGATGAGACGTACCGCTTATAATATAGCGCTTGGTAAGGAAGTGGCTTCAAAGGAACTGAAACCGGAGGATATACCTGCATGTCTTGGTCCTGTAGAGTATTCAAGAGATAAATATCAGGGAAATGATTATGCCGGTGTAGTTACAGGTCTAGCTTGGACAGCTGTTGGCGGTGAAATCCTTTTTGTGGAAACCAGTCTCAGTAGAGGAAAAGGAAGTCGTCTTACTCTGACAGGAAATCTTGGAGATGTTATGAAGGAGTCTGCCATGCTTGCGCTGGAGTATCTTAAGGCTCATAATGATTTGCTGGATATACCTGAAGAAGTGTTCGAGAACTGGAATATCCATATACATGTACCAGAAGGAGCAATTCCTAAGGATGGCCCGTCTGCAGGTATAACTATGGTGACTTCATTGGCTTCTGCGCTTACAAGAAGAAAAGTCAAGAATCGCCTTGCTATGACAGGAGAAATAACATTGCGTGGAAAAGTCCTGCCTGTAGGAGGTATTAAGGAGAAAATTCTAGCAGCCAAGCGTGCCGGTATAGAAGAAATCATATTATGTAAGGAAAATAAGAAAGATATAGACAATATACCTGAAATATATCTCAAGGGTCTTAAATTCCATTATGTAAATGATATTAGGGAAGTTCTGGATATAGCATTGACTGATGAAGTAGTTACAAATGCGCCAAAGCTTACTATACCTGAGACGAATAAAGATAATGACAATAAATAATTACTGCCATATTAGAATAATCATATGAAATTTGAATTACAATATACCGATCCCAAATCAAATGCAAGAGCGGGGCTTATCACTACAGATCATGGACAGATAGAAACTCCAATATTTATGCCTGTAGGTACATTGGGTACGGTCAAAGGTGTGCAGCTACCGGAACTTAAAGAAGATATTAAAGCTCAGATAATACTGGGCAATACATATCATCTTTATCTGAGACCTGGACTGGATGTTATTGAAGGTGCGGGAGGATTGCATAAGTTCAACGGATTTGACCGTCCTATGCTGACTGACAGTGGAGGATTTCAGGTTTTTTCTCTTTCAGGCATAAGAAAAATGCGTGAGGAAGGTGTAGAATTCCGTTCACACATTGATGGTTCGAAACATTTGTTTACGCCTGAAAAGGTTATGGATATTGAGCGTACAATAGGGGCGGACATTATGATGGCATTCGATGAATGTGCTCCAGGTACTTCCGACTATCAATATGCAAAAAAATCAATGGAACTCACTCACAGATGGTTGGATAGGTGTATTACAAGGTTTAATGAGACTGAACCGAAGTATGGATACAACCAGTCATTGTTCCCTATAGTGCAGGGATGTGTTTATCCTGATTTGCGTAAGCGTTCTGCTGAATATATAGCTTCGAAAGGGGCTGATGGTAATGCAATAGGCGGACTTGCAGTGGGCGAACCTACAGAGAAGATGTACGAAATGATTGAGGTGGTAAATGAGATACTTCCTCAGGATAAGCCTAGATATCTTATGGGAGTAGGTACTCCTGTTAATATACTTGAAGGTATAGAACGAGGAGTCGATATGTTCGATTGTGTGATGCCGACACGCAACGGTAGAAACGGTATGCTGTTCACTAAGAACGGAATAATGAACATGCGCAATAAGAAATGGGAGAAAGATTATTCTCCTATTGAGACTGATGGTGCATCGTATGTAGATACCTTGTACAGTCGTGCCTACCTTCGTCATTTGTTCCATGCCGAAGAATTGTTGGCATTGCAGATAGCTTCTATACATAATCTGGCATTTTACTTATGGCTTGTCAAGGAAGCAAGAGCACATATAATAGCCGGTGATTTCTCTACCTGGAAGCCTGCTATGGTTGAGCGTCTTTCTACCAGATTGTGATTTGTGGACAGTAAAATCCATTGAACCCCTATAAAAATATGAAGGAGAAACTTGAAAAGATAAAGGATAAATATCTGAAACGTTTTTGGTTAAGACGTATAGACAGATATATAATGAAAAAATTCCTGGGCACATTCTTTTTTGCCCTGGCTCTTATTCTGTCTATATCTGTAGTGTTCGATATAAATGAAAATATTGATAGTTTTATCAATAATAAAGCTCCTGTTGAGGCTATCATATTCGATTACTACATGAACTTTGTTCCTTATTATGCCAATCTTTTCAGTCCTCTGTTTATTTTTATATCTGTGATATTTTTCACCAGTAAGTTGGCGGAGAATTCGGAAATCATAGCTATGTTTTCCACGGGTATGAGTTTCAAGAGGTTGTTGGTGCCATATTTCTTGTCTGCTGCCATTATTGCAATTGGAAGCTATATCCTAAGTTCGCAATATATACCTAAAGGCAGTATTACCCGAATAGACTTCGAAGCCAAATACAAGAATAAAAAGAAAGTAAATTATGCAAGGAACATCCAGCTTGTAGTCGATACTGGAACTATCGCCTATATGGAAAGATATGAGAATTATAATCTGACAGGCTACAGGTTCTCTCTTGACAAGTTTGAGGATAACAAGTTGGTTTCGCATCTCACAGCCCGACGTGCTACGTATGATACAACAAAGGTGCACAGATGGATAGTAAGGGATTATATGATAAGGGAAATGAAAGGTATGAAGGAGGTTATCACAAAAGGAGAGAGACTTGATACCATAATAAAGATGGAGCCGCAGGACTTCCTTATTACCCGAAATCAGTATGAAACCTTGACAAGTCCTGAATTGAAAACCTACATAGACAATCAGAAACGTCGTGGTTTTGCAAATATAAAGGAGTTTGAAGTGGAATATTACAAGCGTATAGCAACTCCTTTTGCGGCATTTATTCTGACTCTTATAGGAGCCTCGCTTTCTTCCAAGAAAGTGAAAGGTGGTATGGGACTCAATCTTGGAGTTGGTTTAGGTTTGAGTGCTTCATATATACTTTTCCAGACCATATCTTCCACATTTGCCATAAGTGGTAATGTGCCGCCGGTACTGGCCGTCTGGATACCTAATATATTATTCCTGTTTATTGCTATATATTTGTATATAAAAGCTCCAAAATAACAAAAAATATTGTTGGTAGTTTATTCCGTAACGCCTCGTAAAACAGTTGTCTGTTTTGCGGGGCGTTATTTCGTTATACTTTTTTAACGTACTGCTTTTTCAGTTTGTCGCTATAAAAAATCATGTCAATTTATGTAAGGATATTTTGTGTTTGAAAAATACAATAACTATACACATTTGTCTTTATGTAATGGATTTGTAAATATCTGTAATATAAAGAATTTGCTATACTTGTTCCGGCAGGAATTAAAAGTGGCAATATTACGTAAATTACATATTGTATGTTTTATGAAAAGACTATAAGGTGATATTGTAATATATATGATATGTATTTATCTGATAATTAACCGTGTATAGCTTGCGAAAATTTTTCTTTTATTTCTTGCTTAATTAAAAATAATGCTTTTTATTTGCACTCGAAAACGATAAACACATGAATAGTATGGAACACAAAATGCCTTTGGCTAACAATCATATTTCAGTTGACTGCGTAGTGGTTGGTTTCGATGGCGAACGACTGAGGGTCCTACTGCTTAGACGAATAGGCGAGGATAGCGGAGAAGTATTTCACGATATGAAATTACCGGGTAGTCTTATATATATGGATGAAGATTTGGATGGAGCCGCTATGCGTGTGTTAAACGAGCTTACAGGATTCAAGAATGTGAATCTTATGCAATTCAAAGCTTTCGGTTCAAAAGACAGAACAAAAAATCCTAAAGACGTCAGATGGCTTGAAAGGGCAGAGAAAGCAAAGGTGGAACGTATTGTTACCATAGCATATCTTTCTCTTGTGAAAATAGATAGAGCATTAAACAAGAATCTGGATAATTTTCAGGCAGAATGGGTTCCTTTGGATGAGGTGAAGGATTTGGCGTTTGACCATAATCTTATAATAGAGGAAGCGATGAAGTTCATACGTCAGTATGTGGAGTTCAATCCATCCTGTTTGTTCGATCTGCTTCCACGAAAATTTACAGCGTTGCAGTTGAGAGTTCTTTATGAAGTTCTGTTCGGCAAACAGATTGACGTCAGAAACTTCCATAAGAAGATTATGATGATGGAATACGTAATTCCTATGGACGAGTTCCAGCAAGGAGTCTCACACAGGGCTGCGAGATATTACAGATTTGACAAGAAGATATATAATAAGACAAGAAGATAATCTAAAACCATAATAACATGTATTTATTAGGATATGATATTGGTAGTTCGTCTGTTAAGGCGAGTTTGGTAAATGCCGTTACTGGCAAGTGTGTAGCTTCTGCTTTTTATCCTAAAACTGAAGCGGCTATTATAGCAGTTAAACAGGGATGGGCAGAACAGGAACCTGCAAACTGGTGGGAAAACCTCAAACTTTCCACTAAGGCAATAATGGCAGAGTCCGGAGTTAAGGCTGAAGATATCAAGGCGATTGGTATTTCTTATCAGATGCACGGACTTGTATGTGTAGATAAAAATCAGAATGTTCTTCGTCCTGCTATTATATGGTGCGACTCAAGAGCTGTCCCATACGGACAAAAGGCGTTCGAAACAATAGGCGAAGAGAAATGTCTGTCTCATTTGCTGAACTCTCCGGGTAACTTTACTGCATCAAAGCTTGCATGGATAAAAGAAAACGAACCGGAAATATTCGAGAAGATATATAAGATAATGCTTCCGGGCGATTACATCGCAATGCGATTGACAGGCGAGATCTGTACTACAGTATCAGGATTGTCAGAAGGAATGTTCTGGGATTTCAAGAACAACCGTGTGGCTGACTTCCTCATGGATTATTACGGCTTCGACAAGTCAATCATTGCAGACATCAAACCGACTTTCTCAGAACAGGGTAGAGTTACTGCAGCTGCAGCACAGGAATTGGGACTGAAAGAAGGTATTCCTGTTACATATCGTGCCGGAGACCAGCCTAACAATGCATTGTCACTTAATGTATTCAATCCTGGTGAAATAGCTTCTACAGCAGGTACTTCAGGAGTTGTATATGGTGTAAACGGTAAAGTGAACTACGATCCTAAATCAAGAGTAAATACTTTCGCTCATGTCAACCATACAGAAGAACAGACACGTCTCGGTGTGTTGCTGTGTATCAACGGTACAGGTATATTGAACTCATGGATCAAGCGTACAGTTGTTCCTGAAGGTGTTTCATACGCTGAAATGAATAATCTGGCAGCTCAGGCTCCTATAGGTTCGGGTGGCGTTAGTATATTGCCTTTCGGTAATGGCGCTGAACGTATGCTTCAGAACAAGGAAGTAGGATGCTCTATCAATGGTGTAAACTTTAATCTTCATACACGCAACCATATTATACGTGCAGCACAAGAAGGAATTGTGTTCTCTTTCAAATATGGTATAGATATTATGAAGGGCATGGGTATGGATGTACAGAAAATCCATGCAGGACATGCCAATATGTTCCTCAGCCCTATATTCCGTGAGACATTGGCCGGAGTGACAGGTGCTACAATTGAATTGTATGATACTGACGGTTCTGTAGGTGCAGCCAAAGGTGCCGGTATGGGAGCAGGTATCTATAAGGATAATAACGAGGCATTTGCAACACTTGAAAAACTTGAAGTTATCGAACCGAAACTGAGTGATGCCGCTGCTTATGCTGACGCTTACGGACGTTGGGTAGAATATTTGGAAAAACTTTAATAAAAAATAATATAATAGATTAATTGTCAACTTTAATATTAACTTTTTAAATTTTGAATATTATGGCAACAAAAGAGTACTTTCCTGGAATTGGAAAAATCAAATTTGAAGGTGTAGAAAGTAAAAACCCTATGGCTTTCCGTTACTACGATGCTGAAAAAGTAATCTTGGGTAAAAAGATGAAAGACTGGTTGAAGTTCTCTATGGCTTGGTGGCACACTTTGTGCGCTGAAGGTGGCGACCAGTTCGGTGGCGGAACTAAGTCTTTCCCTTGGAAAGGAAATGCTGACAAAGTACAGGCTGCTAAAGATAAAGCAGATGCTGGATTTGAAATCATGCAGAAATTGGGTATAGAATATTATTGCTTCCATGATGTTGACCTTTGTGATGAAGCAGAAACAATCGAAGAATATGAAGCTAACTTGAAAGAAGTTGTTGCTTACCTGAAACAGAAACAGGCTGAAACTGGCGTTAAACTGTTGTGGGGTACTGCAAACGTATTCGGACACGCACGTTATATGAACGGTGCTGCTACAAACCCTGATTTCGACGTTGTAGCTCGTGCTGCTGTTCAGATCAAGAATGCTATCGATGCTACTATCGAACTTGGTGGTACTAACTATGTATTCTGGGGCGGACGTGAAGGTTATATGTCACTTCTTAACACAGACCAGAAACGTGAAAAAGAACACTTGGCTCAGATGTTGACTCTTGCTCGTGACTATGCACGTTCTAAAGGCTTTACTGGTACATTCCTTATCGAACCAAAACCAATGGAGCCATCTAAACACCAGTATGATGTTGACACTGAAACAGTTATTGGTTTCTTGAAAGCTCACAACCTTGACAAGGACTTCAAAGTTAATATCGAAGTAAACCATGCTACTCTTGCCGGTCACACATTCGAACACGAACTTGCAGTAGCTGTTGACAACGGTATGCTTGGTTCTATCGATGCTAACCGTGGTGACTATCAGAACGGATGGGATACAGACCAGTTCCCAATCGACAACTACGAATTGATCCAGGCTATGATGCAGATTATCCGTGGCGGTGGTCTTGGAAACGGTGGTACTAACTTCGATGCTAAGACTCGTCGTAACTCTACTGACCTTGAAGATATCTTCATCGCTCACATCGCAGGTATGGATGCTATGGCTCGCGCTCTTGAAAATGCAGCTCGTTTGCTCGAAGAATCTCCATACAAGAAGATGCTTGCTGACCGTTACGCTTCATTCGATAGCGGTAAGGGTAAAGAGTTCGAAGAAGGTAAACTTACTCTTGAAGATGTTGTTGCTTATGCTAAGGCTAATGGCGAACCAAAACAGACTAGCGGTAAGCAGGAACTTTACGAGGCTATTGTAAATATGTATTGCTAATATCTGATTGAATGTCAGAGCATGGTCGGCGCACGGCTGTCGGCGGTATTAAACCTATGACAGCTGTGAGCCGGCTTATTTCGTTTTTATAATTTATAATCTTGATATTATGAATAATACAGAAAAAGGCAGCAAAGCTTATCTTTTTTCCATAGTCCTGGTAGCTGTATTAGGAGGATTGTTGTTTGGATACGACACGGCTGTTATCTCTGGAGCGGAAAAAGGACTTCAGGCATTCTTTATGGGTGCAAGTGATTTTACATATACCGATGCATGGCATGGCATTACTTCTTCCAGTGCGCTTATAGGTTGTATCATTGGTAGTGCCATATCAGGTTTCTTTGCTTCAAGATTTGGACGTAAGAACTCACTATTCATGGCAGGCATTATGTTCTTCCTATCAGCGTTAGGTTCATATTGGCCTGAGTTCCTTTTCTTTGATTATGGAAAACCTACATACTCATTATTGATAGCTTTCAATTTTTATCGTGTTCTAGGGGGAGTTGGTGTCGGTCTGGCTTCTGCCATTTGTCCTATGTATATAGCTGAGATTGCACCAAGTAATATTCGTGGAACATTGGTTTCATGGAACCAGTTTGCCATTATATTCGGTCAGTTAGTGGTGTATTTCGTTAATTTCCTTATTTTGGGAGACAATATAAATCCTGTTATCAAGGCAGTAGAAGGTGTAAATCAGATTATTAACCCTGGAGAAGCCGCTTGGACTATCGAGACCGGTTGGAGATTGATGTTCGTTAGCGAGGCTGTTCCTGCAGGACTTTTCACATTGCTTGTTTTGCTTGTGCCTGAAACTCCGAGATATCTTGCTATGGTTGGCAAGGATGAAAAAGCTTTGTTCGTACTTAGCAGAATCAATGGTCTGACTCAGGCTAAGGCAATACTTCAGGATATCAAGGCTACAGCCGAAGAAAAAACAGAAAAACTGTTTACTTACGGATGGACTGTTATTTTCGTAGGTATCATGCTTAGTGTATTCCAGCAGGCTGTAGGTATCAATGCCGTATTGTATTTTGCTCCTCGTATATTTGAAAGCATGGGTATGGGTAACCCGATGGTTCAGACAGTATTTATGGGTGTTGTGAACATATTATTCACTCTTCTTGCTATTTTCACAGTTGAACGTCTTGGAAGAAAGCCTCTTCTTATATGTGGATCTATAGGCATGGCCATAGGAGCACTTGGTGTGGCATTGAGTAACGCAGTTACTGGCCTTCCTGCTATTGTTCCTGTTGTCAGCATTATGATTTACAGTGCTTCGTTCATGTTCAGCTGGGGACCTATCTGCTGGGTTCTTATTGCAGAGATATTCCCTAATACTATTCGTGGTGGAGCTGTAGCTATAGCAGTGGCATTCCAGTGGATATTCAATTTCATTGTTTCTTCTACATTCCTTCCTATGTACAATATGAGTGCAGGTGATATGGGTGTGAAGTTTGGCCACATGTTCGTTTACGGACTTTATGGAGTGATTTGTATTCTTGCAGCTGTATTTGTATGGAAGATGGTTCCTGAAACAAAAGGCAAGACTCTGGAAGATATGACCAGACTTTGGAAGAAAAACAAGTAATTCCACGTTGTAATTTTTTTGATTATAGACATGCGAAAAAAACGTGCGTTCGTTTTATATAAAATGAACTGTCGTTTTTAGTAAAACGTGCGTTCATTTATTTTGAATGTATTGCAGCTAAATAATAAGCCCTAAAGGTCGCAATGATCTTTAGGGCTTAAATATTTTTATGTTGATGTCATGAATTTATTTAACGACAATTTCATCCAGGAAAATCCATCCTCCGTCTATATCTACCGCTTTAGCGTATATTCTTATAAATCTGGCTGTTGCCTTTCCCTCCCATGTGAAATCATGGAATATTACGCCTTCCATGTCTGTTGGAATATCATGTGTCAAAGTGTCCATGTCCTTAAATTTCTTACCGTCATTCGAAATCTGTACCTGAATGTATTTAGGCAGCCACACATACGGCCCTTTGGCCTGCATTCCAAGAATAGATATATTTGATATGCCGGTCTTTTCTCCTAAATCTATAACAGCGTCAACATCGGTATTGAGAAATCCCAGCCATTTCCCGTCATTATAACCTTGTCCTCCATGATATCCGTCTATAAGGGTGCTTTCTCCGGATGCCGGATAGTTTTTAGAATATTGGGTTTTGAGCGTTATTTTCTTCTTTATTGCCTTATGGTAATCAATGTCTTTTTCGAGAACTTTACCTACAGGTTTGCCATTGGCAAATGCGCGTGCGGACAGTTTCATTGTTCCTTTCACTGTCAGCGAATCTTTATATATAGGTGAGTTTACATCGGGTTCTGTTCCATCGGTGGTATAATGGATGTTTACACCGGTTTTCTCGCATGTCAAGGCAACTTTTATTTCTTTTTTGTCATAATCAATGCGTATTCTTGTTTCTATATCTGCCGAAAGGGTATAAGGGTTGAATCCCTTGTCTATAAGTCTTGGAATTTCATTGTTTACACGTTCTTTGAAATTATTCCAGTTCTTATTCTCCGGCATAGTCCATCCCACTTCTGCTATTGCAAGGATACGCGGATAAATCATATATTCCGTATGCTCAAGAGTAGGCATGTATTCTCTCCACACGTTACCCTGTACGCCTAAAATCATTTCTGCCTGTTCACTATTGAATGATGCTGGTATAGG
This sequence comes from Bacteroides cellulolyticus, assembly GCF_025567135.1. Taxonomy (NCBI): domain Bacteria; kingdom Pseudomonadati; phylum Bacteroidota; class Bacteroidia; order Bacteroidales; family Bacteroidaceae; genus Bacteroides; species Bacteroides cellulolyticus. The sequence continues at coordinate 348,801 of NZ_JAOQJJ010000001.1, read as the reverse complement.
GTTATACGAATATACCTTTTCAAGAGTCAGATAACCGCCAATGGCTTCAGGCTCGGTGGAAGGATTTGCCTGATAACCGTCAAGGTAGCAAAATTCTCCCGGTGTCATAACTACTTTATGACCGGCTTTTGCGGCAGTAATTCCTCCCTGTTCTCCACGCCATGACATGACAGTGGCATTTGGAGCAAGTCCTCCTTCAAGTATTTCATCCCATCCTATGATGTCACGTCCTTTGCTGTTCACGTACTGTTCTATGCGGTGTATCATGTAGCTTTGCAACTCATCTATGTTGTCAAGACCTTCTTCCTTCATCCTCTTTAAACAGTCAGGACATGTTTTCCATCCGCTCTTTACTGCTTCATCACCGCCAATATGTATGTAATGTGAAGGGAAAAGGTCAATCACTTCGTCAAGTACGTCTTGCAGAAAATCGAAAGTGGCTTCTTTGCCTATACAGAAATCAGAATTCTTGTACATGTCGTTTGAGCATGACAATAGGGGATAAGCTGCAAGTACCTCTTCCGAGTGACCGGGCATTTCTATTTCGGGGATTATTGTGATGTGCCTTTTTTCTGCATAATCAAGTATCTCCTTTATATCATCTTGTGTGTAATAGCCTCCGTAAGCGTTGGCGTCGTCCTGATTGCAGTAATGTCTGTCAGAATTCCACCATTCCTTCCATGTCTCATATGGGCGCCATGCGGCGAAATTTGTAAGTCGGGGATATTTTTTTATTTCAATTCTCCATCCGGCTCCGTCTGTCAGGTGCCAGTGGAATCGGTTCATCTTGTAACGTGCCAGCGCATCAAGTTGTTTCTTTACGAATTCCTTGCTGCTGAAGTGTCGTGATTCGTCAAGATGCAATCCACGGTATTCGAATCGCGGTTTGTCTAGAATTTCGATAGAAGTAATGAAGTTGTAATCGTTCTCTTCTGCCAGTTGTAATACAGACTGCAGGCCGTAGAAAAGACCTGATGATGTTTGCGCTGAAATTTCTATGCCATTAGGAGATATTTTGAGAATATATCCTTCGTCTCCTAAATTATTGTCGGAGACTGTTTCCATTTTAATAAATCTGTCCGAACGGTTGTCGGCAGAATAGTCTATTTTCAATGGAGTAGTTTTGATATAGCTCACCATATCATCAAGCTCTTTTCCAGTCAGATTTGTTTTAAATGCCAAATCAGAGGACAGTTCTAATCTACCTTCCTTCACCGTCATTTCTTGGGGGTGCGGAATTACATTTTGTGCTGTCGTAACATTGAAGTTTGCTAGGAACGACAGGCACAATAAGAATGAGATTGTTCTTTTTTTCATTGTATCAGGTTTTGTGGTTTGAGGATTTTCAGGGTAGTATTAGCTTATTTTTTATACTTTTTCAGTTCTGGCAATATCTTGTTTATTTCGTTTATTCTGTGTGCATCACTTGGGTGTGTGCTCATAAATTCAGGAACACCGCCACCGGACTGTGCCGACATTTTCTGCCAGAAATTAACGGCAACTTCAGGATTATATCCGGCAATTGTCATCAGTATAAGCCCCATATAGTCGGCTTCCAGCTCATGCGTTCTTGAGAAAGGAAGCATCACGCCATACTGCGCACCTATTCCGTAAACTGTTCCAGCTACGTTTTTTACCATAGCACTTTTTTCAGACAATGCAGCCGAAAGTATTTGCGACCCATATTGTGCCGCAATCTGCTGGCTCATTCTTTCATTGCTGTGTTTAGCTACGGCATGTGCCACCTCATGACCTATCACAACAGCCAGTTCATCGTCTGATGCTACTAGTTTCATAAGTCCTTCGTAAACCACAATTTTTCCACCAGGCATACAGAACGCATTGACCTGTTTGTCGGCTACAAGATTGAATTCCCAGGAAAAGTTCTTGATCTCGTCCGACATCCCTGCTTGTCTGAGATACTCTTCTGTAGCTGCGGCTATCTTCTGACCTACACGTTTGACCATAGCCGTTTGTGATGAAGATGTCGATTTTTGTGCAGTCTTGATATAATCATTATATTGTGTGAGGCTTGACGACAGAACCTCAGAATCGGAAACAAGTAATAATTGTTTTCTGCCTGTCAGTGGAACTGAACCACAGCTTGTGAGAAGACATATTAGAGCGAATATAAAGATGTATTTCTTTTCCATAAAGTTGATATTATAATATTATAGGCAAATATGATAAAAAAAAACGATTATTCAAAGTGTATGTGGTGGGAACGGATTATCTATACTCATTCTAATTAGAGCCTGTCGCTTACACATTGCATGTATAATTCTTCAAAAATATTCTTATTATTTCTACTTTTGTATGAATATGTATATAAATGACATTATTATATTATGTTGAGAAAAGTTAGACAGATTCTTGCACTGGTGTTTTTCCTTTGTATAACACTATTGTTCCTTGATTTTACCGGGACAGTGCATGCCTGGTTTGGTTGGATGGCAAAAATTCAGTTTATGCCGGCTTTATTTGCTGTAAATGCAGTGGTATTGGTATTCTTATTCCTGCTCACATTAATTCTGGGGCGTGTATATTGTTCCGTTATTTGTCCTTTAGGAATTATGCAGGATGTGATTTCGCGTATCGGCGGGATGCGTAAGAATAAGAAAAACAGGTTCACCTATTCGCCGGCACTCTTTTATCTGAGATATGTAGTTCTGGCAATATTTATCGCCGCATTTTTTCTAGGAGCAGGCTCGGTGGTAGCTTTGCTGTCGCCATATAGCTCATACGGAAGGATAGCCTCAAATCTGTTGGCTCCGATATGGCAGTTTGGCAATAATATCCTGGCATATTTTGCAGAACGTGCAGAAAGTTATGCTTTTTATTCTACAGAGGTTTGGATAAAGACTCTTCCTACATTTATTATAGCCATAGTCACTTTCATTACAATATTTGTTCTGGCATGGCGTAACGGACGTACTTATTGCAATACTATCTGTCCGGTAGGTACAATATTGGGCTTTATTTCACGATTCTCTATTTTCAGAATTGAGATAGACAAAGATAAATGTAAGAACTGTCGTCTTTGTTCCAGACAGTGCAAATCGTCATGTATCGACATCAAGAATCATAACATAGATTACACACGTTGTGTGGCATGTATGAATTGTCTTGATTCATGTAAGCATGATGCTATACATTATGTATCTCGCTTCCGTAAGGACAAGGGAAATGAGGTGAAGACAGATAGTAAGGGGGAAACAGACAATTCCAGAAGAGCATTTCTTACAACTGCTGCAGTGATTACAGCAGGAAGTGCATTGAAGGCACAGGAAATGAAGGTTGACGGCGGACTTGCAAAAATAATAGACAAGAAAGTTCCTCATAGAAATACACCTATACTTCCTCCGGGAGCATTGAGCAAGAACAGTTTCGCCAAGCAGTGTACCGGATGCCAGTTGTGCGTCTCTGTATGTTCCAATCAGGTGTTGCGTCCTTCAACGGACCTTATGCGTCTTATGCAGCCTGAAATGTCGTATGAAAAAGGCTATTGCCGTCCGGAATGTACCAAGTGTTCCGAAGTGTGTCCTACAGGTGCAATAAATCTTATCTCACTGGCCGACAAGGCTTCTACCCAGATAGGACATGCCGTATTCATAATGGAGAACTGTGTTGCAGTTAAGGATGGAGTGGAATGCGGTAACTGTGCGTGTCATTGTCCTGCTGCCGCCATAAAGATGATACGCAGGGATAAAGACGATAAGAACTCGCCTAGAATACCTTCTGTCAATGTGGAAAGATGTATAGGCTGTGGAGCATGCGAGAACCTTTGTCCGTCACGTCCTTTCAGCGCAATATATGTGGAGGGACATGAACGCCATAGAATGATTTAATAATAAAGATTGTAGTATGGAAAAGAAAAATATAAATCGAAGGGATTTTATAAAGATAGTAGGGATAAGTACAGCTACGGTTAGCGGACTGTTTTATGGATGTGGAAAAGGTAAATCTGATGAAAATGTCTCTTCAGACCCTACATCACCGGTTCCAGTGGATAAGATGACATATCGTACTTCCAGCTGTGGTGACAAGGTCTCATTGCTGGGATATGGCTGTATGCGATGGCCTACACTTAAATCTCCGGCAGGTGACGGTAATGTGATAGATCAGGATGCAGTAAATGAGCTTATTGACTATGCCATGGCGCATGGAGTGAACTATTACGACACGTCTCCGGTTTATGTACAGGGATGGTCGGAAAAATCAACAGGTATAGCTCTTAAACGTCATCCGAGGGATAAGTTCTATGTAGCAACAAAGCTGTCGAATTTCTCTAACTATACGCGCGAGAATTCCATAAAGATGTACAAGAGGTCGTTCGAGGAACTTCAGGTGGACTATATCGACTATTATCTGCTTCATTCCATCGGCAATGGCGGCATAAAGACTTTCCGTGCCAGATATATTGAGAACGGAATGCTTGACTATCTCATTGAGGAAAGAAAAGCAGGGAGAATCCGTAATCTCGGATTTTCGTTCCATGGTACAAAAGAAGTGTTCGATGAGGTACTTGCCATGCACGAAAAGGTGCATTGGGATTTCGTGCAAATACAGTTGAACTATGTTGACTGGCGTCATGCATCAGGAAATAATGTAAATGCAGAATATCTTTATGCGGAGTTGGAAAAACGTAATATTCAGGCAATAATAATGGAACCGTTGCTTGGTGGTCGTTTGTCGAATGTCCCACAACATATAGTTGACAGGTTTAAACAGAACAGACCGACTGAGAGTGTCGCGTCTTGGGCTTTCCGATTTGCCGGAACTTGGGATAAGGTGCTTACTGTCCTGAGCGGTATGACATATATGGAACATTTGCAGGACAATATCCGTACATACTCTCCATTAGTCCATCTTACAGATGAGGACAAGGAATTCCTTGAAGAGACAGCACAGCTTATAAAGAAATATCCTACAGTGCCTTGCAATGACTGTAAATACTGTATGCCATGTCCATACGGTATAGATATTCCTGCCATATTGGTTCACTACAACAAGTGTGTCAACGAAGGTAATGTACCGAAGTCAAGTAAGGACGAGAATTATGACAAGGCACGCAGGGCATATCTTGTAGGTTACGACAGAAGTGTCCCTAAACTGAGACAGGCAAGCCATTGCATTGGCTGCAAACAATGTATAGAGCATTGTCCGCAGGATATAAATATTCCTCGTGAATTGCATCGTATAGACAGTTTTGTAGAGTCATTAAAGCAAAATAAGTTATGATTCAATCTTGGAATGGTGAGATGTCGTCATTGAAAGATGAGTTGCAGAAAGGCGGCTGGTCGTGCGTCATAGGCAATGGTGCTGAAATGCGGACATTCTCACGCAGAGGTGTAGCAGATTTGTATAATATACTTATGACTGAGCCTGAATTACTTGGAGGAGCTTCAATAGCCGATAAGGTAGTAGGGAAGGGAGCAGCTGCACTAATGATTTTAGGAAAAGTTTCAAGACTTCATACACATATAATAAGTACTCCGGCATTGGCCTTATTGCGCAGTGCCGGAGTAATTACCGATTTTGATATAGAGACAAATTATATTATAAACCGTGACGGAACAGGACGTTGCCCTGTCGAGACATTGTGCGATGGACTGTCTGAACCGGAAAAAATGCTGCCTTTTATATCGGATTTTCTTTCCAAAATACGTTCCTGAAATATTTACAGTTCAAAGATTCCTGTAGGCGACGTTCTTCTCAAAGGAATAACTTCCAGATCTCTGCCAACAATTATATCCTTTGATTTTAAAGCGGTTTCTACTGTCTTCAAAGCCAGTTCGGGATGATTGTTGTCTTTGCTTAAATGGCATAGCCACAGGTATTTCAGTTGTGAAGGAAAATTACAGGAAATAAACTCTGCCAGTTCCTTGTTGCATAAATGTCCGTTGCCGCTTGCAATTCTTTCTTTCAGGTGGGTAGGATAAGGCCCTGTGTCAAGCATAGTCTTATCGTAGTTCGCTTCCATCACCAGATAGTCGGAAATGCTTACAAACTGGGCTACGGTAGGAGTGATGCGTCCTATATCTGTTATGAACGTAAACACCTTGTCGCATATCTTTATGCTATACCCGACATTGTCTGTCGAGTCGTGTGGGACCTCAAAACATGTAATTTCAAGATCGTTCAGCTGGACAGTCTCTCCTTTGCTGATATATCTTTTCATGTTCTCGGCCAGCTTTTCAGTCATACAGTAGCTTCTTTTCATACCTTCGTGCACTTCCGGTGTTGCATATATAGGTATGTTGTGCTTTCCTGCCAGATGGCCTACAGCCTTGATGTGGTCAGCATGGTCGTGTGTAACAAATACGGCTTTAATCTCATTCAAATCTATGCAGTGTTCCTTAAAAATCTTTTTTACTGAACGTATTCCCAACCCACCATCTATCAATACGGACGTGTTACCATTGCTCAGATAATAGCAGTTTCCGCTACTTCCACTGGCAAGGCTTAAAAACTTTATATTCATATCGTTATTTCGTATTTTGTGTTCTTATGACTTTTGAAGTCGAAAAAAGTTGTGCGAAATTACAAAAAATAGGCATAAAAAACTAGTGCAACATTGAATTTATGGGTATAGACATCAGGCAATGCTATGCAGAAAGAATATTTTTTGTACTTTTGCAACTGCAATTTTAATCGACTGTAACTGAATGAAACCACAATTTCTCATAGGAGGAGCAACATCCGGGAGCGGAAAGACAGTTTTCGCTTTAGGGCTTCTTCGTGCCTTGAGAAAGAGGGGGATAAAGGTGCAGCCGTTCAAGTGTGGTCCCGATTTTATGGATACACAATTGCATGCCATTTCTTCAGGAACAGATTCTGTAAATCTTGACTCATGGTTTGCAGGACGGACACATCTCCAGTATGTGTATAACAAATATGGAGAGAAGTCAGATGTGAGTGTCATAGAAGGTAATTCAGCATTGTTTGACGGATATAAGAGAATGCAAGGCAGTAGTGCGGAGATTTCGCAACTTCTTTCAGTTCCTGTAATATTGGTTGTCAATGCCAGATCTGCTGCATATTCCATTGCTCCGATGCTTTATGGATATAAGTTCTTCCGTCCTCAGGTAAGGATTGTTGGTGTAGTTTTCACTCAAGTGTCATCTCCTACGCATTTTTCTTATTTAAAGGATGCCTGTAACGATGCAGGGCTGCACACTCTGGGATATATTCCGTTTGATGATACCTTAAAACTTCCTTCGCGTCATTCAGCATATACACAGACCGTAAGGGCTGAAATAGACGAGATTTCAGAAAAGGTGTCGGTTTATATAGAGCAAAATATGGATATAGACCGTATTTTGAAAATGTGTACACGTATTTTCCCATGTGAATATACGTTACCATATACTTCCGATGTAGAAGAAACCGCATACCAATTCTATAGTCCAAGGAAATATCGTATAGCGATTGCGCGCGATTCTGCATTTAACCAGATATATAAGGAAAATCTTGACTGTCTATCGGCTTTAGGTACAATTACTTTTTTCAGTCCGCTGTACGGAAATAATCTTCCGGAAGCTGATCTTGTGTATATCCCAGGAGGTTATCCCGAATTTTATGCACGCCAATTACACAGAAGAAAACCTTTTATGAAACAATTGAAGGAATATGCTGAAAACGGTGGACATTTATTGGCAGAGTGTGGTGGTTTGGTTTTATTGTCAAGCTCTCTGACGGTACGCGATGGTGGCAGTGCATACGAAATGAGTGGCGTGTTTCCGTTTCATTGTACAATGAAAGATTCCTGCCTGCATACAGGATACCGTTCTTTAGATTTGAATGGTATATCTCTTAAAGGTCATGAATTCCGGTATTCTTCTTTCGGTATTGATGATAAAACAGAACTGCGTGATATCAAGTGTCTGACAGTGAATAATACACGTGGCAATGATGCCGGTACTCCGGTTTACAGATATAAGAATGTGATAGCAGGCTTCACCCATTGGTATTGGGGTGAAACCGATATTATGAAGCTGTGGAAATGACAGTCAAAATCAGAACCATTCCTTAAATTCTGAGGCCTTAGCCTTGCTTATAATGATTTTATCCTTCAAGTCCATTGGAATGTTCAGGTTTATTACCAGACGTCCGTTAAACCACAGGCTGATGTCCTTTATTGCTTTTCTTGAAATGAGAAACTGGCGGTTTGCCCTGAAGAAAAGTTTTGGATTCAGCATTTCCGTAAGTTCGTCCAGTGAAAGAGTGGAAGGATATTGCTTTCCGTCAGCATTGACTGCCTTTACCTGTCCGTCTGATATATAGAAGAACAAAATAGATTCTACAGCCAATGGTATGAATCTGTCGCCTTTTTCCGGAATAAGGAAATGCGATTTATAGTTTTCTTCCTTATTCAGCCTTTTTATTATTTCATTTATCATGTTGTTCTGTTGGGCTGCTTCCTGTTCTTTGCAAGGCATATTTGTGTGAAGCAGTTTTAGTTTGTCAAATGCTTTCTTCAGATCCTCAGCATTGATAGGTTTCAGCAGATAGTCTATACTGTTTACCTTGAAAGCTTTCAGGGCATACTCATCGTATGCAGTGGTGAAAATAATAGGGCAGGTTATATCTATACTGTCAAAAATTTCGAATGCAGAGCCGTCGGCCAGATGTATGTCCATAAATATTAGGTCGGGCATCGGATTGTTTTCCAGCCACTCCAGACTTTCGCATATACTGTCAGCACAGCCAACTATTTCGGCTTCACTGCACACATCCTCCAATATGGCTTTCAGATTTCTTAGTGCTGCTTTTTCATCTTCAATGATAAATATCTTCATATCAGTCTTGGTTTATATAAGAGGTAAAACAACAGTAAATGTGTTATCTGTTTCAATTATCTCAATATCTTTCTTATATAACAGTTTATATCTGTTGCTCAGGTTGCTAAGCCCTATGCCCGTGCTGCTTACAGTGCCTCTCCTTAGCTGTAGTCTGTTGGAAACCTCAATGGAATCATTCTTTGTTCTGACTTCTATGCTTAACGGATGTCTGTTGCTTATCTCGTTGTGTTTAACTGCGTTCTCTATCAGTAACTGTATAGACATTTTTGGAAGCTTCTTGTTCATTTCAGATTCGGCAATTTCGAATTTGAATGTAAGATTGTCCTCATATCTCATTTTCAGAAGATATATGTAGGAATACACGAATTCCATTTCTTCTTTTACTGATATGGAATGTGAGTCACTGTCTTTCTGCAAGGTATATCTCATTACTTTTGACAGTTCGTTCAGATATTCCTGGGCTTTTTCAGGTGATTCCCTTATCAGTGAATATAGTGTATTAAGCGAATTGAAAAGCATGTGTGGGTTTAACTGGTTTTTCAATGCTTCAAACTGGTTGGCTATGTTCTCTATCTTCAGTTGTTGCATTTCCATCATCACCTTTCTGCTTTTCAGGCTTCTGTTCATCAGATAACAGCTCAGGGTGATTATTCCTGCCAGAAGGAAATCTCTCAGTGGATGTGTATATACGTGTACACTGGCTTCTATGGCGGGTATGCCGTATGCCCTGTGAAGAAGTACGAAACACTTTCCCATTATTCCGTTAAGCAACAGATCCAGGAAAAACATGATAAATACTTTTTTTGTACTTAATTCTATGCTTTCGCCATTGAACCTGAAAATTATTCTGTTGAGCCAGAACAGTATGATAATGGACAGATAGGTGAACAGAACTTCGCTGCCAACCTGTGTCCAGTCTAATCCGGGATATACAGTGTTGGCCTCTTCGGGGCTGAATAACGCTATCAGTTCCGGAAAATTCATGGTAAATGTCACGGTTATCCCAATGGCATTTACCAGTAAATGATATTTGTTTCTGCTGAAATATTTCATTCCGCAAAGTTACATATTTTTATTCAGTTGCGCATTTACATACATGCCCGGGCGGAATAATTTGTTTGTTTCCTTCACCTTGGCATATACGTTTATAGATCGGTTTTCTGTGTTTACAGTCTGGTCGATAGATGTAATTTCTGCATTAAACGTAGTATCTTTTATGCCATTTACAGTAAATGTCAGATTATCACCGATGTTCAGATGTGCAAGATCTTTTTCGTATGCTGTAAGCAGAAGCATTATTTCCGATTTGTTTATGATTTTACATACCGATTCTCCTTCACCTACATATGTTCCAAGATTTACATTCATATTTGTGACATATCCGCTTATCGGAGCCTTTACCTCAAGATACGTTTTGATACCGTTCTTCAGAAGTTTGTCAGTGTCAACATCCAGCAGTGTAAGTTTGGCTTTCGATGCTTCCAGCTGGCTCTTCATGGAAAGATATTCTGCCTTGCTCTGTTCGAATTTCTTTTCAGATGCAGCCTCTTCAGAGACAAGTTTTTCCTGTCTTTTGAATTCTTTTTCCAGGAATTCTGTCTGTGCATTGGCAGTCAGGAATTCCTGCTGCAGAAGAATGAAATCCGGATTTTTTAGCGAGGCTATTATCTCTCCGCTTTTCACGTAGTCGCCTTCAAATACGGATATTTCGTGTATTGAGCCGCCCATGGTCAGTGTAAGTGTGGAACTCATTTTAGGAGGCATTATTATTACTCCGTTGAATGACACAGGAGGCATTACCTGTGTAGCTCCGGTGTTGGCGTCTGTTTCTTCTGATTCCGCATTGCTATTTGCTGTAGTGTCTTCAATAGTGATGTTTTCACTTACTGTTTCATTTGATGAACTGTTTTCTCCCGAACAGCCCATTATGATAAAGGCTGAGAATATGCTAATCGGTAAAAATATCTTTTTCATGTCTTGATGTTATTTATCTGTGTATAGTTCAAGTTCGAGTACTGATACGTTGTAGTTATATACAGTCTCAATATATGATTTCTTTATGTCTCTTGCTGAATTGATGCTCTGTACAAATTCAGTGATGTCTATCTCGTTTGCACCGTAACGTGACACTGCGCTGTTTTGTAACGACTCTGCCTCATTGAGTGCCGCTTCGGTGAAGTACTGGAGACTCTCTTTCTGCTGTCTCAGTCTGCCTTTCAGCTCTTCCACCTTATTGTTGAGCATGGTTCTGTTGTTGTCAGCTTCCCATTCCGCTATTCTCAGACTGATTTTAGCCTGCTTGCTTCTGCTTTTCTGAGGGAAGAACAATATCGGGAATGAAACTCCTACCATCCACGAATTAAGGTTTTTCAGAGGAGCGATTTTCTGACGTGTATATCCGAATGAAAATTCAGGGAAGAACTTGCTTCTTTCTATCTGTAGCAGTTTCTTCTGCTCATCCACTTTTCCCAAGAAATAGTTCAGATGGTCTGCCGATGGCAATAAATCAGTATCACTGCTCTGGAATATTGCAAGAGAATCGTCAGAAGGCAATATCTGAATGTCTGAATAGCATACCCATGTCAGCCTTTTCTTTGCCAATGAAACTTCTTCCTGCCAGTGGAGCAGCATGATACGCATATTTGCAGCCATAGCAGAAATCATGTTTTTCTCTGTCAGGTCGATATCTCCCTGAGAATAGCGCAAATCTCCACTCTGTGCTATCTCATCCTGATGCTTGTACAGACTGTATATGCTGTTGGCATACTGGTAATATGTCCATGCACGCTTAACTTCGGCTATGATTTCCTTTTTAACCATATTACGATAGTATTCTCCTGTACTGACCTGCGATTTTACAAGAGAATTCTTATAGAATGGTGTCAGGAATGAACCTAGCGACTGCTCTATGCTCATTTCATTGTCTTTATTGAACTCACCGTTCAACTGTCCCCAGGCATAGCTGAAAGAAGTGCTTCCTCCGTCCCATATTTCTCCTCTTGTTGCTCTCGACTTTTCTATCTCGGCAGTAGCGACTTTCAGTCTTGGGTGGTTCTGTAGTGCAATCTCTATAGCTTCCTCCATGCTTACTCGTTTAGCCTCACTGCTCTGGGCATTGGCACCTACGGCAAATGACAGGATAATCGCTGTCATTGCTATGGTTCGTGCTGTACCGCTCATCTTTCTGCAATTCTTTTTTCTCATAATCGAGTGTGAAATATTATTTACAAGTTTATAGAACACAGGAATGATAATCAGTGTCAGAACTGTAGATACAATCAGTCCGCCTATCACCACTGTAGCCAATGGCCTTTGTACTTCCGCACCGGCTGATGTAGCTATAGCCATAGGCACAAATCCCAATGAAGCCACAAGTCCGGTAAGGAATACAGGTCTCAGCAGATGCGGACATCCGTGTCTTATTATACTTCCCGTACACATGGTGTATTCGTTTTTCTTTCTTAAATCGTTGAAATGGTTAATCATAAGAATACCGTTTAATACTGCCACCCCGAACAGGGCAATGAACCCCACTCCGGCTGATATACTGAACGGCAATCCTCTGAGCCATAACGCCACGATACCACCGATAAGTGACAATGGTACGGTAGAGAATACCACAAGCGAATAAATTACGCTTCTGAATGCGAAAAACAGCAATAGCAGGATGAGCATCAACGCTATAGGTATCGCAACAGTAAGAGTGTTGATGGCATTCTGAAGATTTTCGAACTGCCCTCCGTATTCAAAGTAATATCCCGGTTTGAGCTTTATGTTCTTGTCCAGTGACTCCTGAATCTTTGATACCACTTGTTTGATGTCCGCATTTCTTACGTTTACACCAATTACCACACGTCGTTTCGTAGCGTCACGGTTTATCTGAAGAGGTCCGTTCTGGAAAGAAATCTCGGCTACTTCACTCAGCGGTATGCGTACACCCTCGGCAGTACGTACAAACAGTCTGTTTATGTTCAGATCCTTTACCTTCTCGTTGTCAAGACGTACAACGAGGTCGAAGCGCCTTTCGTTTTCGAATACAACTCCGGCAGTTTCTCCTGCGTATGCAGTACGGATTATGGTGTTCAACTCCTCAATATCGATACCATAACGGGCAATTTTGGCTCTGTCATAGTTCACCAAAAGCTGTGGTAGTCCCATAGCCTGTTCTACAAGTACATCCGATGCCCCTGGAATCTGCTCGACATACCGAGCTGCCTCTTTGGTCTTGCTATACAGCTCTTCCATGTCTTCGCCATACAGTTTTATCGCTATATCAGCTTTAGCGCCTGTCATAAGCTCGTTGAAACGGAGCTGGATAGGTTGGCTGAAGTTGAATTCTACGTCTTCAATACTTTCGAGTGAAGCTTTCATCTTTTCCACCATTTCGTCCCTGCTCTTGGCCGATGTCCATTCAGAGAAAGGTTTCATCACAATCATTATGTCCGCGTCTTCCACAGCCATAGGGTCTGTCGGCACTTCCGCTGTACCTATTTTTGTCACTACATGCTTTATCTCGGGGAATTTCTCTTTCAGAATCTTCTCTGCTTCAAGCGAGACACTGATACTTTTGCTCAGGGAACTTCCGGCAGGCAGTGTCATCTGCATTGCAAAGTCTCCTTCATCGAGGGTAGGGATAAATTCTGCTCCAAGCTTGGTAAACAGAAACAGCGATGCTATAAGAGCCACAAACGATGTAGCGATAGTGCCCCAGATGTGTTTCAGACAAAAGTCCAATGCTTTTTTGTAATAATAGGCGAGACGTGAGAAAAACTAGTCTGGCAAGAGTAGGTTTCACAGAAACGGTTCTTTTCAGGAACAGCGATGCCATCATAGGTACGTATGTCAGTGACAATAGTAATGCTCCTATGATACAGAACACCAATGTCTTTGCCATAGGGGTGAAGTACTTTCCTTCTATTCCTGTAAGAGTGAGGATAGGGAAAAACACTATCAGGATGATAAGTACGGCAAAGGTGGCACTTCTCACCACGTTGCCCGCACCTTTCTCGACCTCTTCATCCATTTCTTCGCGGGTGAATGTCCTGCCCATCATTCCTTTGCTGTAGATATGCGCAAGGATTCCTTCAAGTATCACTATCGAACCATCCACCACAATTCCGAAGTCTATGGCCCCAAGACTCATAAGATTGGCCGACACACCGAATATCCTCATCATGATGAATCCGAAAAGCATGGCAAGAGGAATGATTGATGCCACGATAAGTCCTGCCCTGACATTTCCGAGGAATATAATCAGTACAAGGAATACTATTATGGCGCCTTCTATAAGATTCTTTATTACTGTGGATATATTTCTGTTTACAAGCTCAGAACGGTTCAGGTAAGGCTCTACGCTTACACCTTCGGGAAGCATCTTCTGGACCTTCTCCATGCGTTTCTCAAGTTCCCCTGTCACGACATTGGCGTTTGCGCCTTTAAGCATCATCGCTATGCCGCCCACACATTCTCCCTCACCATCCTTTGTCATGGCTCCGAAACGTTTTGGAGCGCCAAATCTCACTTTACCTATATCTGCTACGTGTACAGGAATACCGCCACGGTTGGTCACTACAATCTGTTCTATGTCTTTGATGTCATTAATCATACCTTCCGAACGGATATAGTATGCACGGTTCACCTTTTCTATATAGCTGCCTCCGGTATTCTGGTTGTTCTTGCTGAGTGCAGAGAACACTTCGCCTATAGTGATATTCAGTGAATACAGAGCGTCAGGGTCAACAGCCACCTCGTATTGTTTCAGATAACCGCCAAAACTGTTTATCTCCACTATGCCGGGTATTCCTGAGAGCTGTCTTTTCACTATCCAGTCCTGGATGGTCCGCAGCTCCATGGCATCATATTTGTCCTCGTACCCGGGAGCTACTTTAAGTACATACTGGTATATTTCTCCCAATCCGGTAGTGATAGGCATCATTTCCGGCGTGCCCAATTCTGGCGGGATTTCACCTGCCACGGTTTGTATCTGTTCGTTAATCAACTGCCTGGCATCCAGAGTCGGTACGTCTTCCTTGAAAACCACTGTAACGAGCGAAAGTCCGAATCTTGACACAGATCTGATTTCTTCCACATTCATGATGTTGCTCATGGCGATTTCTATCGGGAATGTGATGAGCTGTTCCACTTCCTGTGGCGCAAGGGTAGGCGATACAGTTACTATCTGCACCTGATTGTTAGTTATGTCCGGCACGGCATCTATTGGCAACGTAAGCATTGAATAGATTCCGCCCGCTAACAGGAAAAAGGTGGTGAGAACCACGAACAGTTTTTTCTGATAGAGAAATGAACGATTTTTTTAAACATAGTTTTTGCGTGATTATGTTATTTCTGATAATAGTGCAAAAATATGTATTATGTCATTGTTCCGGTGTCGGTATTTTACGAGGCTGATAAAAACGTAGGTGAAACGGCTGTTTGTGGAGGTGAAATTTTATTCTGTTTTCACTGAAAAAAAACGTGCCCGCATTTGATTTCGAATGCGGGCACGTTTAAAGTCAAACACGGGCACGTTTAAATTAAGCGTGGGTTTATCCTTTAAGTATCTCTTTTATGCCTCCCAAAGAGCCTAATAGGGAGGTCGCTTCGTATGGGATATAAACGGTCTTGTTATCCTTTCCGCTTGTCATTTCCTTAAGTGTCTCAATGTATTTCAGAGCAATCTGATAAGAAGCAGGGTCTGAACTGGAACCTTTAATTGCTTCAGCAATTTTCTCAATGGCTTCGGCTTCCGCTTTAGCCTGAAGTATTTTAGCTTCAGCCTCGCCCTGAGCCATAAGGATTTGCGATTCTTTCTGTGCCTTGGCCTGGTTTATCTGAGCTTCCTTTTCTCCTTCGGAATAAAGAATCTTCGATGTCTTGTCACCTTCAGCCTTCAGGATCTTTGCACGGCGTTCGCGCTCTGCCTGCATCTGCTGTTCCATGGCACGGCGTACACTTTCGGGAGGAGTGATGTCCTGCAGTTCCACACGGTTCACTTTAACTCCCCATTTGTTTGTTGCCTCGTCAAGAACCTCACGAAGACGAGAGTTGATTGTATCACGCGATGTCAAGGTTTCGTCCAGTTCCAGCTCACCGATAATGTTACGTAGAGTTGTCTGCGTAAGTTTCTCTATTGCGTTAGGCAGGTTTTCTATCTCATATACAGACTTGAACGGGTCTGTAATCTGGAAATACAGCAATGCGTTAATGCTGGTAGTCACATTATCTTTGGTAATCACGCTCTGTTCCGGGAAATCGTAAACCTGTTCACGAAGGTCTATCACGTCCGACATCCTTATCAGTGTCTGTGTAGTGCCGTTCATTCTGGTCACCACATACCGTGTATAAACTTTTCTCGGTCTGTCAAGAATAGGCCATATTATGTTTATACCGGAAGACAACGTGCTGTGGTATCTTCCCAATCTCTCAATCACTTTTGTTTCCCCCTGTCGGATAATTTTAAGCCCTTGCACTGCGAAAACTATCACAACAAGTGCCACAAGCCCTACAATAATCAAAGCTCCCATAATGAATGTTTTTTATAAGTTTATAATACAGTTAGTCATACTTTCCTGACGGTAAGGATTATGCTGTCCACTTTCAGGACCTCTACCTTCTCGCCTGCGGTGATACTATCGCCATTTTCTGATACTGCTTTCCATCTGTCCCCGTCGATGGCTACGCGTCCGCTATTTGTTTCCGGAATGATGTCTTCCTCAACGATGGCTGTCCGTCCGATAAGAGCTTCCACTCCGCTTTTAGGCGAATCTTTCTTCCTTGAAAGAAATTTGAGCATGAACGGGCGTATATAGATAAATGATATTAAGGTGAAAACAGCGAATACCGTAATCTGCCATACCAAAGAGTCGGTGAAACAAGATGCCACCGCTGCGCCAACGGCTCCAATAGCCAGACATAATGCTGCAAAACCTACGGTGATTATTTCTATTATAACAAGTGCCAGTGCTATGGCAAGCCATATTTGCCAGATTTCCATAAAATAAGTGTTTTTTAAAGATTTATGTTGTCAAGATATTAAAAGTTTTCGGGTTTTCAAAGGAGAATATGAGATATTCTTAATTATGATTTTGAGCGATATAATCATTCCAGATTTCTGTAGCAAGATATTTGTCACTTCTGCAATGTAGGTCAGCAATACCCTCGTCTATAAGGTCTGCTATTTCAGAACTATAATATATATCTGTAGCTTCTTCAATTGTTATATGATACATCTCACTCAAGCTTGATATTATGTTTGAGCATTTTACTCCTTTATATATTTGTTTTGAAACTCCTGTCATAATTTAATACTTTCAATATAAGTTAAACATTCATCTATCATTTGTTGTGACCGAATACATAATTGGATATTTGGCTTTTCGTATTTCAATAAACCTAACGCTTGCTCTTTGGATAATTCACCTGCGAAATATCTGTCTAATGTTAAAATAACACGATCGTTGGCAATACCTCCAATAATCATATCATAAAGTTCTACAGGATTTCCTATACGACAATTTGCGACATAATCCAACCATTCGCTGTTATATGAATCAAAACGAAGTAAGTTCCATTTATCAATATTATAACTTAACTCATATATATTGAGCCAAGCAGGTTTACCTCTACGCAGAAAACGCAGTGCGTATTTTTCAGCCTGTTCACGTATTGTTGTAATGTAAAATCCCTGTCCGAAATCAAGATACTCCCTTGAATGTATCGTGTCCGGATTTTCTACTATAACACTTGAAGCATGATATACTTTCATAATTATAGAACTCCTTTCTCTTTCATATAATCTGTCAGGTCTTCCATCAGATAACGCGAACCAAATGTATGCAGTACATCGTATGAGGGGACAATGTATCCATACAGTATCCCTGATTCTTTAAGCCGTTTATAAACTTCTCTCTGTGATAGATGAAGATGTACAGCCAATGAGCTGATGCAAAATGTTACAAAATCCAAAACTTCTTTATCCATAATCATTTGAGATTTTAATAGTTCGCATGAATTATAACAAAATTACAAATTACTTGGTTATTATAAATAATTGAGTAATGTTTTTTTATTCATTCTTAGATAAAAGGATATCTTGTATTCAGATAGTCTACCCATTGCTTGTTCTTTTCATTCATCTCAAAGTGCTTACATATAAGAAGGATGAGTTTTTCGATGGTAATATAGCCGAATGTTGCTTTTCCATATTCCGACAGTAATTTTTCATACTCAGGAAGTACTTTCTTGAAATGGATATTACCATTGGGATAAAGTGTGATACTATGGAATCTGTCGATTTGTTCGTTCATAACCATCGCAGCACCTAATAAATGATTCCTCCATATCTGCCTGTAGTCATCTTTGCAAAGCAATGTTTCACTTAGGTGGTGGTTGCATATCTCATTTGTGTACAATCCGCATTGTCGAGTCTTGGTAGCGTATAGAGAATCTTCCTGCTCCATAACTCTCTTTTTTTCTAATTTTCCAAAAGGATATCTTTCTTCAGTATATTTCACTTCAATACCTACACCACATTTTTTCCCATTGTACATATATTCAATATATGTATCGAATGAAGTGTTGTCATCAAGTGCGCTTTCTTTTTGCGGAGCCCATTCTATACGAACATCTGTTACATTATCTATCTCGTCGGTTATCAGAATTTCTTTTAATAGAGCGGCTGTGGCTTGCAGGTCAGATTTCATTGGATAAAATACATTCCATGGGATATGTTCACTCCTAAGCATATTGCCCATAAGTCCCTCATGGAGAGCTGTATTCAATTTCCCGTATCGCTCCTTTATGCCATTAAGTATATCGTTTCGATAAACCTCACAGAAATTATATCCTAATGAAGCGAATGGCTCCATGAGGAAAGCCCCATACTTACCGAACTTGTGTTTGGGATTGTATGGAATTCCTAACACCATCTGACGAAAAAGTGACTGCTTTTTCCTTGCATGTGCTTTGAATGCTGGTTCACTGGCGCTAAGTGGGATTTCTTGATATGCTGCTTTCTGTTTTAATAATATAAGCTTTTCTAGTTTATATATTTTGTTTGTCATACTTTTAAACCTATGTACTGAAGAATATGATGAGTAATTATTTGTAATCTGTTTTCGTAATTAAATTTGTGGACTATAACAATTAAAGCAAGTAACCTAATTAATCAGGTAGTAGACATGGAAGAGATGTTGTTTTAAGATTATGAAGTCTGAACTTGTGATATCTACAAGTAGTGGGGCATATATCTTTTAAAAAACATTTATCCAATAAAACAATATTTATTGTGATATTTTAAATAAGTCTTGTGTGCCTCTTCAATACGACAAAGAGATAAAGTTGAAGTCAATCCCAATAAATACTTGTCATTTTTGGAAAGCAATTTTGAGTAAATTGCTTTCCCCTCAGAGGTGAATGTTAAGTAACCCAAATCAAATAACTTATCATAATTTGGTAAAAGTAATAATCCGTTGAATACATCCAGCCGTTCATCATTTGTTGAATCTTTCCAAGGTTTTATGTGAGAAGCTACTAGCATATCTGTTAATGAACATTTGCTTATAGCACATCCATCCCAATACTTAATCAAATTGTTACGAAATACCCCTTGACCTCTTCTAGACAAGATAATAGATTCTTTTTCAGTAACAGACAGATGTTGATTCTCTTTAATTTTCTCAATCTCTGATAAAATACTGTTATCGTATCGCTTACGATAATCTGATTTTAGGAAATCTAAGAATTTACGTAAACCGGAACGAAAATCAGAGATAGATTTTCTAGTACAATATTTTTCCCTTTCAGTGCAGCGTATTTCCTCTTTTCGTAAAATATCTTCAACACTTTCTTCATTTAGAGTATTATCTATACGGTAAGTCGTTGAAAGAAACTTTAATCTAGAAATATAATCACTACTAGTTTTTGGAGTTAAACCTCCTTCCGTAACCATGTAATGATAAAAATCCGATTGGATGTTCAAAAAATGTTTTTCCTTCTTGTCCATCTAATTATTGTTTATTTTCTTCATTATCTACTTCTTCCATTGCACGCATCAGAGTATTTAATACCTGATCGTATTCTTCACTCAACCAATCTAAGCAAACACTTTCTCTTTCTTGGTAAAGCAAATCATAGGCATCTGCTAAAGCTTTACGAATCAATTTTGTATCCATATCTTATTTTATGCAAATTCTATTTATTAAGTTATTCCCTATAAAAATAATATTCTGCTATTCAGTAATAAAAATTTTAGGTTTTGTTATATCTATAACTTGTTTTTGTCCAGAAATACAGTTTCCCTCTTGTTCTTTCAGAAGGTGTATTTCCAATACATTGGTATCTTTATTAGAATTAAAACCTTTACGTTTTTCGGCTACACAGAAATAATACTACACTAAACAAAAATTATTATTACAAATTTAATAAAACTACGAAAAATAGAGTTTGTATTTAATTATTTTAAATATAAAAATTACAATTTGTGGAGTTCCTTTAGATTTAATCTTTTTTCTAGAGAAGTTGGGAATTTCCATATTAAATATAGACGTTTTTTATCTATTTTTCATACCTTTGCATTATCTGAATTAAAAACATTACGATTATGATTATCGACAAACTTGAAAACATTGGAATGTATGCCTCTGTTAATCCGCTGTTTGCTCAGGCTATTGAATTTTTGAAATCAACAGACCTTAATGCTCACGAACTTGGTAAGGTAGTGCTGAAAGAAGGCGAACTGTTCGTTAATTTTGCAGCTGCCAGACCAAAGACTAAGGATGATGCAAAAATCGAAACACACAATAATTTCATCGACATCCAGATTCCTCTCACAGGTACTGAACTTATGGGATATATGCCAAGAACAGACCTTGCTGAGGCTGAATACAATACTGAAAAGGATGTAACTTTCTATCCCTGTCATGCTACTGACTATCTGACTGTTAAACCAGGTATGTTCGCTATCTTCTTCCCTGAAGATGCTCATGCTCCTGGCGTGACTGAAGTGGAACTGAAGAAAGTTATTGTAAAGGTTAGAGTGAAATAAGATATCGGTTTCCATTTACGGACCATTTGATAACGGAAGAATAGGCAAGCATTAGGCTGTCTGCCTGTTCTTCCGTTTTTGTTTTTAATTGATTTCTCTGTTTCTTCATCGTATCTGCAATATTTCCGCCTGTCCTTATCAAATTGGTATATTTCATTGCTGTTATGGTACATTTTCAGTGTTTATTATGGATTAATTTTGCAGGAAAATATAAGTAATATGACTGTGTGTATTAAATCTCTGATTCAGAATATGAATATTGTTATAGGTTGTACTATAGGGTGTAACTACTGTTATGCCAGGTGTAACTGCAACAGGTTTCATATGACTGATGATTTCTCAAAACCGGAATATATGGGCAGGAAGTTATATCTTATGGATAATCCGAAATCACATGTATGGTTTCTCACCGGAATGAGCGATTTCTCTGATTGGAAAACAGAATGGAATAATGAAATATTCAATCGTATATCTATTAATCCTCAGCATTCTTACATATTATTGACCAAGCGACCTGAACTTATTGATTTCAGAACAGACGATGAAAATGTGTGGATGGGTGTGACTGTAACCAGGGCGTCAGAGAAAAAACGTCTTACAGATTTAAAGAAACATGTTAAGGCTAAACATTATCATGCCACATTTGAACCTCTTTTTGAGGATATAGGCGAAATTGATTTTAGAGGGTTTGACTGGGTCGTTATAGGAACAGAAACCGGAAAAAGAAAAGGGAAAGTTGATGCCAGGCCAGAGTGGGTATTACATATAGCTGAACAAGCAAAAAAATGTAATATTCCTGTTTTTATGAAAGAAGATCTTTTGCCTATTATGGGTGAAGATAACATGATTCAAGAATTACCGGAACAATTTATTAAAAAAGCATGGAAAAAGAAATCATCAGTGAAATAGAGGTGCAAAGCGTGATGACCAAATCGTCTTTGCCGGTTGGAGGATTCTCTGTCAATCCGTACGTGGGATGTCCTCACGCGTGTAAGTATTGTTATGCATCGTTCATGAAGCGTTTTACCGGCCATACGGAGCCGTGGGGAACCTTTCTTGATGTGAAGCACTGGAAACCTATAGCCAATCCGCATAAATACGATGGCCAGAGGATTGTTATCGGTTCCGTTACAGACGGATATAATCCATACGAAGAGGAGTTTTGCATGACTCGCAGACTTCTGCAAGAGCTGGAAGGTACAAATGCCGAGATAATGATATGTACCAAGTCCGATTTGGTTTTGCGTGACCTCGAGTTGCTGAAGAAGTTCCCGAAGGTTACAGTATCATGGTCTATAAACACCTTGGATGAGCAATTCCGAACAGATATGGACCGTGCTGTAAGTATAGAGCGGAGAATTGAGGCAATGAGGAAGGTGTACGAATCAGGAATACGTACGGTGTGTTTCGTGTCGCCTATATTCCCTGGCATTACCGATGCGAAAGCTATTATTGGGCGTGTAAAGGATTTTGCCGATTTGGTATGGCTTGAAAATCTAAACCTCAGGGGACAATTCAAGGGTACTATCATGAATTATATCAAGGAAAAACATCCGGATGTTTTTGTCTTGTATGATGAAATATATAACAAGAAACGATTAGACTATTGGGAGTCACTAGAAAAGGAGATTTCAATGTTCGCAAAACAAAACGGTTTCCCTTATTTGGTTAATGACCTCCCATATGGACGTTCGGAGAAAGGGAAGCCTGTTATAGTAAATTATTTTTATCACGAGAGAATAAAGTTGAAACCGTGAAACTAGTTATATTGGCTTGACAGATGTCACAAATTCACTGATGGTCTGTCCTGTCATCTGTTTGAAGAAACGCATCAGATGGTTCGGCTCAGAGAAATGCAGGCGGAAGGCTATCTCTTTTACAGACATATCGGAGAAAAGAATATCGTTTTTCACCTCCTGTAGCAACCGCTGTTTCAGCAGGTGTACGGCCGACAGACCGAACTCACGCATGACAGCCTTATTTAGAGTTACCCTGCTTATGTTCATCATTTCAGAATAGTCCGTGACCCGTGTCTTCTCGGAAATATGTTTTTCCAGCAGTTCTTTGTATTGGTATGCGTAATTGTTCTGCGGAGGTGCGAAAGGAAGGTTGAAATGCTTGGCGTAGAATCTGTTCAGTAATAGAAGAAACTGATACAGACAGGCCACAATCATATGATAACCGTCAGCTACAGGATTATGCAGTTCTCTTTTCATTTGTTGCAAGATTGAGAGATATGTCGCCATTTCTTTATTCGGCATATCGAAAAAAGTTGGATAGTCATGCTGGTAGCAATACAGTAGTCTGTACATGAAGTATTTGTCGGACAGGAAATTGTTGATGAACTCCTCCTGAAATATTAAGAATGTATAGTCCAACTTGTCCAGGCTGACATGCCATTCCTGAATCTGGAAAGGGGATACTACAAGTACCATATTAGGGTGCAACTCTATCTTTCTGCCCGACAAAAGCATATAGCCTTCTGCTTTACGAAAGAAATAAAACTCAAAGAAATCAGTTTTATACCGTTTTTCAAGATTGAACCATCCCGGCTTTTCTGAACTTTCGGCCGTATTAAGAAGGAAATCTACCCCACATGAGCTTTTGGAGTATTTCAGCAGAGAAATGTGCTCAGCCGTTTCTGCCGGATAAATGCCATACGATTCTTTATGCTTCATGATACTTGTATTTTGCTACAAAGTTAGTCTTTTTTTGTTATTTCTATTTGTGATGCAATATCCGGTGTTATAGCAATCTCTGAATTTAGTATTTTATATACTATAGGGCTACCTAAAGGTGCATATCTGATAGCTTCAACTGTTTTGCCTTTTATGAACCCCATTCCCGATAAACGTTTTCTTAACAGTCCCTGTCCATTGATTTTTGTTATGATTCCTTTTTCTCCTTTCTTAAGCTCTGAAAGTTTCATAG
This sequence comes from Bacteroides cellulolyticus, assembly GCF_025567135.1. Classification (NCBI taxonomy): domain Bacteria; kingdom Pseudomonadati; phylum Bacteroidota; class Bacteroidia; order Bacteroidales; family Bacteroidaceae; genus Bacteroides; species Bacteroides cellulolyticus. The sequence goes on along the minus strand of NZ_JAOQJJ010000001.1, from coordinate 325,023 downwards.
CTCTCTATCGTTTCTTGATGTGAGGATTTTTCCTGTGTCGAAAAGCAGGTTCTTTGCCCAGCGTATTATTACGGCAGAACATACAACAGCCACGAGTGTGTCAATCCATGTAATATCCCATATCATTGCACATATCAGTCCGAAGATGGCTCCGAGGCTTGTCAGGGCATCGGCCACTACGTGCAGGTATGCCGAATGGCGGTTATAGTCTTCATGCTTATGCCCGTTGTTGTCGTGTAATACAAATGCGCATATTATGTTTACCACCATTCCTATGGCTGCTACAATCATAGCTTCCGTGTATTTAATCTCAATGGCAGGAGTGAAGAAACGTTCTGCCGCCTCTATGATGATAAAAATAGCAAACATCAATAAAAGAATTCCGCTTGTATAGGCCGAAAGTGACAGAACCTTGTTATTGTCAATATTATTTACCTGTTTTTTCTGTAATCTGCGTACTAATGCGTATGCACCCCAACTGAGACCTATCGCCAGTACGTGCGAGCCCATGTGAATACCGTCGGCAAGAAGTGCCATTGAGTTTGAGAACAGTCCGAATATTATTTCAAGTACCATTGTTGTAGCCGAGAATACTACTACAAAAGCTGTTCTCTTTTCACCTTGAGATTTTTCCTGTGTTACAGATTCATGTCTATATCCCATATTTTTATCGTTTTTATTATGGCACAAATTTATGGAACTTCAGTGATTCTGTAATTACACAAAATATCTCATTTTTGGTACATTTTATTCATCATGTTTTTGAATTCATGGGGCGTGATGCCTGTATTGCGTTTGAAGAAGCGTGAGAAATAGGACAATTCATTAAAACCTAACCTATATGCTATTTCAGAAATCTCAAAGTCCGTACGTAGTAACAAACGTTTTGTCTCCAATAACACTCGCTCGTTTATAATCTCTAATGCCGATTTGCCAAGATGCTTTTTTGCCAGTATGTTCAGGTAATTTGGGCTTACTCCTAATTTATATGCATAACTTTGTACCTGACGTTCTTTCACAAAATAACTGTCCACAAGTGTCTTGTACCTGTTCAGTACCTCCGGTATGGTAGAAATCCTGGAGTCGCATTTGCCTATCCTTTTAAACTCCAGCAGTAGGGTGTGCATCTCAGACTGTATTACAGCTGTAGAATTTGCAAGATTGGCATTTGATTCTGTATATATTTGGTCGAACAGTGTTTCTATACGTTTCTTCTCGTACTTATCCAAATCTTTATAAACCGCCATTGTGGCTTGAATGTCAGTAGAGTAGGGTATGATGAAATCATCAGTAAACTGTAATGCGGAATACCTGATTTTACCCTCAGGACAGAGAAAATGTATCTGCTCAGGTTTTACGAAGAAAATCCTGTCAGGTTGTATATTGTATTCTTCAAAATCAATGACGTGAATTCCGTTTCCTTCGTGTATCCAGTAAATGGCATAAAAGAAGTGCCTGTGTGAAAAATTTACTTCCACATTAACATCGTCTGTTATCTCACGTTTTATGCTGAAATCGTGTACTTTTACATGAGAGTGTCCTATTTGCAGACTGTCTATCCTGTTCATGCTAAATGTTCTTGTGCTTCCTGCCGCATTCAGGACATTCGCCCTTGATTACAAACGATACGGAGCGCATTGTAAATCCAGGTTTCAGCTCGAATTCGGGTAAAGGAATATCATCCATGCAGAATGATTTTCTGCATGACTCGCAGTAGAAATGTATATGAGCGTCGGACAGATTGCAAACCGTTTTACTTGTACACAGCTCATAGTTTAGTATTCCGCGTCCGTCCTCGAACGAATGTACTATGTCGTGTTCCAGAAACAGTGTCAGTACACGGAATATGCTCGATTTATCCATATTGGCAAGTATGTCCTCCAGGTCGGTAAGGCTCACGGGGCAGGCCTGCTCTTTCAGGGCTTTCAGAACAAGTATTCTGTTTGCTGTCGGTTTTACTCCCTTAAGCTCCAGGCTGTCAGCTAAATCATTAGTTTCCATCGTCTTTTCTGATTGTTTGTTTTCATCGCGGCAAAGATATAAAAAAATAAGTACATTTGTACGCCTGTCCGTTTTTATGCAACCCGGTTGCATATACTCCCGCAAAGTGTTTATGCAACCAGGTTGTATAAAATCCATTTTATATTTGCGTCACGAAACAGAAAGATTTGAATTATGACAGAGAATAATGAACATGTACACGACCATAAGCACAATCATGCGCATAGTGGTCTGAGAGGAAAGATTACTCTTATCGTAATCACCTCGTTGTTGCTCATAGTGGCGGCAATAATTGAGAAACATGGTAACTTGTCAACCTTGCAGTTACTGTTTGTTTATCTAGTGCCTTATCTTATTGTCGGATACGGGACATTAAAAGAGGCATGCGAAGGCATAGCCGGAGGAGATGTGTTTAATGAACATTTTCTTATGGCTGTCGCTACCATAGGAGCCTTATGTATAGGTTTCCTCCCCGGTGCTGAGACTGAGTATCCGGAGGCTGTATTCGTTATGCTTTTCTTTCAGGTAGGCGAGTTGTTTGAGAGTTATGCCGAAGGAAAGAGCCGCGACAGCATTTCGCATCTTATGGACATACGTCCGGATGTGGCAAATGTGGAGAGAAATGGAAAAATCGTTACAGTTTCTCCTCAGGAAGTCAATGTAGGCGAAACAATTGTTATCAGACCAGGAGAGAAAGTTCCTTTGGACGGAGTAGTTGTGGAGGGTACATCGTCACTTAACACCATAGCGTTGACAGGCGAGAGTATGCCGCGCGAATTGTCGGTTAACGATGAGGTTATGTCCGGTTGCATAAACCTTACGGGAGTTATCCGTGTTAAGACCACAAAGAGTTTCGGAGAAAGCACTGTGTCGAAAATCATCAGTCTCATGGAAAATGCCGATGCCAGCAAGTCGCGCAGCGAATCGTTTATAACACGTTTTGCACGTGTATATACTCCTATAGTGGTTATAGCCGCACTGTTTCTTGCCGTTATTCCGCCGCTGTTTTCACCGTCGGCCTTTATGGAATCGTTCCCATTATGGCTCCATCGTGCCCTGATATTTCTGGTTGTGTCCTGTCCTTGTGCGTTGGTAATCAGTGTCCCTCTTACATTTTTCGGTGGACTTGGCGGAGCTTCACGCCGTGGTATCCTTATAAAAGGAAGCAATTATATGGACACACTTTCAAAGATTGGTACTGTTGTATTCGACAAGACCGGAACACTCACACGAGGAGAATTTGCCGTTGAGGCTGTCCATTCGGACAGGTTCAACGAACAGGAGTTGCTGCATCTTGCCGCACATGTGGAACATTTTTCCACACATCCCATAGGTGAAGCCCTTCGTTCGGCTTTTCCAAACGAGGCGCACGACGGTTGCCCGGTAACTGACGTGGAAGAAATAGCCGGACATGGAATAAAGGCAAATGTGGCAGGACGTACGGTGTGTGTGGGCAATCAGAAGATGATGGACAGCATCGGTGTGAAATGGCATGATTGTCATAGGATAGGTACTATAATACATGTGGCTGTAGATGGAGAATATGCCGGCCATATCGTAATAAACGACCGTATAAAGGAAGATAGCCCTGAGGCGATAGCTTCACTGAAAAGGCTGGGAATAAGTAAAACTGTGATGCTTACCGGTGACCGTAAAGAAGTGGCTATGGATGTGGCTGGCAAGCTTGGAATAGATATCTGCCATGCGGAACTCCTTCCGGCAGACAAGGTGGAGCATGTGGAGGCTCTTCTCTCGTCTGTAGATAAAGGAAAGACTCTGGCCTTCGTGGGCGACGGAATAAACGACGCTCCTGTGCTTAAACGTGCCGATGTGGGTATAGCTATGGGCGGACTGGGAAGCGATGCTGCCATAGAGGCGGCCGATGTTGTTCTGATGGACGACAAGCCTTCAAAAATAGCCGAGGCGATAAGTATCTCAAGGCGTACGATAAGGATAGCCCGCGAGAATGTCTGGTTTGCGATAGGAGTGAAGATAGCAGTCCTGGTACTAGCCTCTGTAGGTCTCAGCACAATGTGGATGGCTGTATTCGCTGATGTTGGTGTTACGGTTCTTGCCGTATTCAATGCCATGCGTGCATTGCGTAATTAATTTTGATATAACATATGATAAAAGCTATATTCTTCGATATTGACGGAACACTGGTGAGTTTTAACACCCACCGTATTCCACAGTCTGCCATAGATGCTATTTCAATGGCAAAGGCAAAAGGTGTCAGAATTTATATCTCCACCGGACGTCCTTTATCTCTTATAAACAACCTTGACGAAATAAAGCATCTGATAGACGGATATATCACAGCCAATGGAGCATTGTGCTTTTCAGACGGCAAGATAATATCATGTACACCTATCCCGAAAGAAGATGTATTGACGGTGTTGAGGTTTTCAGACGATATGAAATTCCCGTGTATGGTGGTAGGCGAGAAGGACCTTACCATGTACAATAGCGACGAGAGGACAGACCGGATATTCCGCCAGATGCTGAATGTACACAATATGAGGGAAGACAATAATGTGGAACAGATTCTGCAACAAAGAATATTGCAGCTTACGCCTGTCATTTCTGTAGCCGAGGAAAAGCAGATTATGCCGTACCTCTCCGGATGTGTTTCATCACGTTGGTATCCGGACTTCGCTGATATTACTGCCACAAATGCCAATAAGGGTAACGGTCTTCTGGATATTATATCGCACGAAGGTATCAGTATAGATGAAACAATGGCCTTCGGAGATGGAGGTAATGACTTGTCGATAATAGAAAAGGCAGGATTGGGCGTTGCTATGGGAAATGCTAATCAGGCTCTCAAAGAAGTGGCGGATTATGTTACGTCATCTGTAGATGAAGATGGGGTTTACAATGCCATGAAGAAGTTTGTACTTTAAAAGACAATGAAAGTATATAGAGTATGCTTTAATCGAAATATTCTTATTTAATAGCTGTATATAAATAAAATATATTATTTTCCTTGGTATGATTAATGTATTTTTCATAATATTTCGTATATTTGTCCACATATATCATTTTAAACTAAATCTTACCTTATGGAAAAAACCACTTTTCACTTGGGATTGATTTCAGCTGCGGCATTGCTCAGTGCATGTTCAGGTGGCGGTTCTAAAAATCAATCGGAAAACAAACAGAAGAATCCTAACGTAGTATTCCTTATAGCTGACGACCTCGGTATAGGCGATTTGAGTTGCTACGGTGCAACAAAAATCCATACTCCAAACATCGACCGTCTGGCAAGTCAGGGACTTCAGTTTGCAAATGCTTATACAACATCTTCTACAAGTACACCTACTCGTTTCGGTATTCTTACCGGTATGTATCCGTGGCGTCAGGAAAATACAGGTATCGCACCGGGTAACTCTGAATTGATTATCAATACAGAATGTACAACTATGGCCGACATGTTCAAGGCAGAAGGTTATGCTACTGCAGCCGTAGGTAAATGGCATCTCGGACTTGGCCCTAAGGGAGGTACTGATTTCAACGGGCTTATCAAGCCTAATACTCAGGATATAGGTTTCGATTATGAATACATTATTCCGGCTACGGTTGACCGTGTGCCATGCGTGTTCGTAGAAAATGGTCGTGTAGATGGACTTGATCCTAATGATCCGATAACTGTCAGCTATGACCATAAGGTGGGAGACTGGCCTACAGGTAAGGAAAATCCTGAACTTGTAAAACTGAAACCTAGTCAGGGACACAATAATACTATTATCAACGGAATTCCACGTATCGGATGGATGACAGGCGGTAAGTCTGCACTGTGGGATGATGAAAAGATTGCTGATATCATTACACAGAAAGCAAAAGACTTTATCGTAAGCAACAAGGACACTACATTCTTCCTTTATATGGGAACTCAGGATGTTCACGTACCTCGTGTACCGCATCCAAGATTTGCAGGAAAGAGTGGTTTGGGTACTCGCGGAGATGTTATCCTTCAGTTAGACTGGACAGTAGGCGAGATTATGAATACTCTTGATAGTCTGAATATTGCCGACAATACTATCTTTGTATTCTTGAGTGACAATGGTGCTGTAATAGACGACGGTTATCAGGATCAGGCTCGCGAATTGCTTAACGGACATACTCCTATGTTGAATTATCGCGGTGGCAAATACAGTGCATACGAGGCTGGTACACGTACTCCATTGCTTGTAAGATGGCCGGAGAAGATTAAACCAGCCGTACAGGAAGGACTTTATTCTACTGTCGATTTCTTTGCATCATTTGCAGGTTTGTTAGGTTATGAAATTCCTCAAAGACAGGCTCCTGACAGCCGTAACTATCTGAACACTCTTATTGGAACAGATACTAAGGGATGCGATTATGTAATCCAACAGAACCTGAACAACACGCTTTCTATCGTTAAAGACGGTTGGAAGTATATTGAGACTAGCGACAAGCCTGCATTGGAATTCTGGACCAAGACAGAACTTGGCAACAGCAAGGAAGTACAACTCTATAATGTAGTTGACGATCCTTCTGAAAAGAAAAATGTAGCTAAGGAAAATCCTGAAAAGACACAGGAACTTGAAAAAATCCTGATGGCAGAAAAGAACAAGTTTGAAAAGACTAAGATGTAAACAATCTTTTAATATCTGAATAAGCGGCGCCCGATGAACGTAGTATTGACGTTTGTCGGGCGTTCTGTTTATGCCCCTGTTGTATGGAATAGTGATTATATTTATTTTTGCACCGGATTTCAATATTGATATTGTATAATGAAACGCATCACATGGAAAAAACATCATAAATGGTTTGGCCTAATATTCGCATTCTTTATGCTTATGTTCTGCCTGAGCGGGATAGTGCTAAATCATCGTGAACTGGTGGCGGATATAAATATTGACAGAAGTTTTCTTCCGGCAGATTATAGATATAATAAATGGAATATGGGGCTTCTGCGAGGTTCTATAAAGGATAAAGATAAAGTATTTATCTATGGGAACAGTGGAATCTGGATGACTGATTCAACGGGACTGTATGTGTCTGATTTCAATGCAGGTTTACCGGAAGGTGCTGATTTCCGTAACATCAAGGCTATGGCTCAGACTCCGGGCGGCTCTCTTTTTGCTGCAGGACAGTTTGGCCTGTACAGGAACGATGGAAAAGGATGGGAGAGTACACCTCTTGTACTTTCGTCTCACGAACGTATCTCCGACCTCGTATTGAAAGGGGATACCATGGTAGTAGTGGGACGTTCGTATCTCTATACTTCTGTCAGTCCTTATAATGAATTCAGCAGATTAGAATTAAAAGCTTCTGAAGGTTATGACGGCAAGGTTTCACTCTTCCGAACCGTATGGCTTATGCATAGCGGAGAAATGTTCGCCACAGTTGGGAAACTGATTATGGATGCTGTAGCAGTTATATTGATCGTGCTGTGTCTTACCGGAATTACATACTGGCTTTTACCCAAATATATAAAGAGAATCCGCAGGAGAGGTAAAACGGCCAAAGGGAGTACTCAGCTAATGAAGTCGTCGCTTAACTGGCATGATAAACTTGGCAGATATACTTTCATAATACTTATGTTCGTTGCTTTCACAGGTTGGTGTCTCCGTCCGCCTGTGCTTATAGCACTTGTTTCTTTCCGTACTCCGGCTATCCCATATACCGTTGCAGACAGCGATAATGCCTGGAACGATAGACTGCGTATGCTTCGCTATGATGCCGAATATGGTGATTGGCTACTGTCTTCATCTGAAGGTATTTTCTCTTTAGCAACACTCCGGTCTGTTCCTGTGAAATTGGAGAAGACACCTCCTGTCAGTGTTATGGGACTTAATGTTTGGCAGAAAGACTCCTGTGGCAACTGGCTTACGGGTTCTTTCAGTGGAATGTATGTGTGGGACAGAAGAAGAAAGATTTCTACTGATTTCACCGGAGAAAAGGCAGAAGATGTTGCAGGTCCTCCGTTCGGTAAATATGCCGTATCGGGCTATTGCGATAATATAGGAGAGAAGCCTTTCGTAGTGGAGTATTATAAGGGAACGACAGCTTTACATATGCCCGAAAATCTTTCTTCTCTGCCTATGTCGCTATGGAACTTTGCGCAGGAGATACATACGGGACGTATATACACCATCCTCGGAAAAGGAACTCTTATCTATATCTTCTTTGCAGGACTGGCAGCACTGTGGTGTATTTATACAGGCTTCGTTATAAGGAGAAAAAAGCATGGATAAATAATGGTTTCTGGAGCATATATAGTGTGTTGTAATGAAAAATAGCAATTTTATTTGTATGTTTGAATATTATTCGTAATTTTGCGAACAATATTCAAACATATTATTAATGGCGAACAAAAACTATACAGAAGAGCAGGAGAGAATGGCACGTTTTGCCAAGGCCATGGGGCATCCTGCACGTATGGCTATCCTGGAGTTTCTTTTGCGTCAGGAAACATGTTTCTTTGGCGATATCCACGAAGAACTGCCTATAGCCAAGGCTACAGTGTCACAGCATCTGAAAGAACTTAAGGAGGCTGGTCTGATACAGGGAGAGATAGAAACTCCGAAGGTAAAATATTGCATAAACAGAGAGAACTGGGAACTTGCCGGAAAGATGTTTTCTGCGTTCTTCGGTCAGTCTGTTTGTAAGAAAGAGAGTTGCTGCGGATGAGCAGCATCTTTTTTTGATTTCTTTGTTCGTAGTTTGACGAAATACTAATAATATCAATAAACTAAAAGATATATGAAGAAAATTGTATTAATGGCCGTTGCCTGTCTGGCGTTGGTATCGTGCGGAACAGGCACAAAGAATGAGTCGTCTGTACAAGGAGTGGAAATGGGAGTTCCTGCCCGCGATTGTGTAGAAGTGTTGTATTTTCATGGTAAGCAGAGGTGTGCCACATGTATGGCGATAGAGAAGAATGCTTCAGAAGCAGTATCAAAAGAGTTTGCCGAAGAGATTAAGAAAGGAAATGTGGTATTCAGAGTGATAGATATCACAAAAGAAGAGAATGAGGCTATAGCCGAGAAGTATGAGGTGACATGGTCATCACTTTTCGTGGTAGGACATAAGAATGGTAATGAAAATGTGGAGAATATGACAGACTTCGCATTCAAGAACGCCAGACAGTCGCCTGAAGAGTTCAAGAGCGGAGTTGTAGCTAAAGTAAGGGAAATGCTTAAATAATCTGTCGTTATGGATTGGCTACAGAATTTGCTTGATAATAGTTCCACTCCCGTTCTAACAGCTTTCCTTCTCGGACTGCTGACTGCCATTTCACCTTGTCCGCTAGCTACAAACATAGCGGCTGTTGGTTTTATAGGCAGAAATATCGAAAACAGGAGGCGGGTATTCATCAACGGACTGCTATATACCTTAGGGCGAGTACTTTCATATACTCTCCTCGGAGTTGTACTGATAATGATTCTCAAAGAAGGTTCCAGCATGTTCGGCATACAGAAGACTATCGGTACATGGGGTGAGCTACTTATCGGACCGATGCTTCTCATCATAGGAATGTTCATGCTTTTTGGTGATAAACTCAATCTGCCTAAGTTCGGTTTCAACGGTAATGCCGAAGGGCTTGCCAGGAAGGGTGGAGCAGGGGCATTGCTCATTGGAGTGCTGTTTGCACTGGCTTTTTGCCCTACGAGCGGTGTGTTCTATTTCGGGATGCTCATCCCTATGTCTGCCACAGCCACCGCAGGCTATCTGTTACCAGCTGTATTTGCTATAGCAACAGCAATACCTGTACTCATTGTGGCATGGATACTGGCCTTCAGTGTACAGCAGATGAGCAGCTTCTACGGCCGTATAAAGACAGTGCAGAAATGGCTGAACTTAATAGTTGGGATACTATTCATCGTAATAGGTATATATTATTGTTTTGTAATGTTTTTTAATCAATAAATTTATAGAATTATGGAAATTAAAGTATTAGGACCGGGTTGCAGCAAGTGTAAGACAACCTATCAGGTAGTAGAGAAAGTAATCAAGGAAAACAATCTGGATGTGAAACTTACCAAGGTGGATGACATCATGGAAATGATGAACTACAACATCATGACCACTCCTGCCATAGTAGTGGATGAAGTAGTAAAGATAAAGGGTAAGGTTCCTACAGAAAGTGAAGTAAAAGAAATTTTAGGCATCTAAATATCAGTATACAAGGTTTCAGTTACAAGTTAACAAGGTTCTCCATTCGGATGGAAGCCTTGTCAACTGATACCTTGTCAACTCGTCAACTTAAAAAATATGATACAGGATTTTGCCGACTGGCTGGTTTACGGCATATTCGGTCTTGATGCCGGAACATCTCTTGGGGTTGCCGTAAACTTCTTCTTTTACGATACGATAAAGATTCTGATACTGCTGTTCTTCATCAGTGTGTTGATGGGGATAATAAACGCTTATTTCCCTATTGAACGTTTGAGAAACTATCTTGTCACACACAAGATGTACGGATTTCAGTATCTGCTAGCCTCAGTATTCGGAGCCATAACCCCTTTCTGTTCCTGCTCGTCGATACCACTTTTTATCGGTTTCGTCAAAGGAGGAATACCTTTGGGAGTGACATTTGCCTTTCTGATAACATCACCGTTGGTAAATGAGGTGGCAGTTGCCATGTTCTTAGGCTCATTCGGCCTGAAAGTTACTTTGATTTATGTCATCAGCGGTATCTTGCTGGGTGTGATAGGCGGTTTCGCATTGGGAAAGATGAACCTTTCTCCATACCTCAGTGATTGGGTAAGGCAGATACAGGCCAACTCGTCCGCACAGGCTGAGGAGTGGGAGAAAGAACATACTACGTTCCTCAAACGCTTGCCTTCAATCGTACGTGATGCCTGGAAAATAGTTAGCGGTGTACTAATCTATATCATCATAGGTATCGGAATAGGAGCCTTCATGCACGGTTTCGTACCCGAAGGTTTCTTCGAGCAGTACATGTCTAAGGACAACTGGTATGCCGTTCCGCTTTCAGTTATTCTTGCAGTGCCTATGTATGCCAATGCCGCAGGTATAGTTCCTGTGATAGAAGTGTTTGTTGCTAAGGGAGTGCCTATGGGTACAGCAATTGCATTTATGATGGCCGTTGTTGGCCTGTCATTGCCCGAAGCTACACTTCTAAAGAAAGTTATGACATGGCGATTGATAGGTATATTTTTCGGAACTGTAGCCTTTTTTATAATTTTGTCAGGCTATCTGTTTAACTATTTACTATAGAATATAATATGAGAATACTTATACTTTGTACAGGAAACAGCTGCCGTAGCCAGATGGCTCACGGTTTCCTCCAGTCGTTCGATGATTCTTTGGAGGTCTATTCAGGAGGAACAGAACCAGCCGCTCAGGTTAATCCGAAGGCGGTAGAGGTGATGAAGGAAGTAGGAATAGACATAAGTAATCATGTTCCTACCCATGTAAATACATATCTTGACAGTGAATGGGACTATGTGATAACAGTATGCGGAGGAGCAAACGAGAGTTGTCCGGCATTTACAGGAAAGGTAGGAAAACGCCTTCATATAGGTTTCGATGATCCGTCGCATGCCACAGGCACTGAGGAGTTCATCAACTCAGAATTCCGCAGAGTACGCGATGAGATAAAGAACGGTTTCGCCCGTTTCTATATTACAGAGATAAAGAAACAGGAACTTCCAAAATGTTCTTGCTGAGGTAAGTGCTGATAAAAGATAAAATGGTGTTACGATGCAGATGTATTACTTTTTGTGTCGTAACACTTTTTCTGTTGTATTATTTCACATAAAATTCAGAGTATAGCTCTATCTCCTTATAATTACCGTTACCATAATTATCATAGAAAGTCTTTTTTATTCTATATCTACCTGAAGTAATCTCATAAATATGTATTGGAAAGCTGAATACCATATATTCAGGGATATTGATTGGCAGAAATTCATCGTCGAATCTCAATACAGGTTTTTTATTTCTGGCTTTAATCCATACGCTGTCTTTCATATACTCCAGCTCCCAGTCGCGTCCGAAACTTAGTTGCCGCTTTTGAGGGTTAAAGACTATGGCATAGACCTCTTTAGTCGATGAATAATAATTCCCTTGAATTGTTTCCATTCTTACTTCCTGTCCTATGCTGTCGCTTGTCAGGATTGTAGCGTCGCCCGTTGTGCCCTGATAATCAGTTGCTTCCTGGTATTTGTTATCTTTACATCCAATGGATGAAAAGGTAATCAAAGTTATTATGAACAGAATAAATAAATTACAGTTTCTCATATAAAAATATTATTTGATTATTCTAACTTGAATTCTGCCGACATATACCATTCCTTACGGCTGCCATCAAAACCTATTCTCTTATAGACCTTATATGTCCCTGGCTTGTTGTCGTTAACCAAGTTGTACATATGAGCTTTGAAATTGTATTCACGACCTTTTTCTATAAGGATACCAACGGAATTCCACACGGTGGAAGTGTTCAGAACAAGCCATTTGTCCCCTTCCTTTCGGGCAATTCCATAATCAAGTCCAAAAAACAGCATACGGTTGTTATTGTTGGATATTTTTACCGGAATTTCTTCTGTGCCAACAGGGTAAACAGGCTTTTCCGTTCTCATGCTGATGTCCATAGTGTCCGATGTAGTAGTGAAAGGGAGAGGTTCGGTTGGGGTTATCTTTCCGAAATCAAGGGCGGAGTAGTTCAGTATTCTTTTTCTGAACATTTCCTGATACGGCATGGCGTTGTTTATCAGACCAACCGATATCGTATCGCCGTCGTGGAGCTGACATGCGGTTGAGATGTTTTCACGTATGGTATCTGTGCGTGGAAGGCTCGTAACTTTCTTCCACATACTGTCCATCAGCTTGCGGACACCCTTGTTGTCAACCATTTCAAACTCTGCGAATGCTACTTCCGTATTTCTGCGGCATAACGGTATCTGCTCGCAGTGTGACAGCATCTGTATTGGAGGATTCTGTTTATCTTTTCCCTGCATTGTCGCAACCTGTCAGTTGCATTATGAGAGCAAAGAGTAATGTGGTTGTAGTTTTCATCTGGCAACGGATTTTATCTCTTCTAAGATAGATGAAATTTATGATAAAAGCAAGATATATATCAAAATGTTACTATCTTTGTCGTTAGAATGATAAAAAACAAGTGAAATGATTATTATGGAACATACTTTTAGAAATCTCACGGAGGCTGAGATTGATACACTCATTGCACAAGGGTGTTGTGCCGAAAACTGGTCGGATGTAACTGTAGCCGAAGGCTTTGACGCTTCAAAAGTCTGGCATGTAAGGATGTCCGGCAAGATAAGGATAGGGGAGTTGAACGGCGAGTTTACCCTTGCCGGTGGAGTAAAGAAGTCATCTGGAATAAGAAATGCTACTCTGCATAATGTAACCATAGGCAACGGCTGTTGCATAGAGAATGTAAAGAACTATATCGCGAATTATGTCATTTCGGACAGAGTCTTCATCGAGAATGTTGATTGCATGATTGTGGACAAGCGTTCCACTTTCGGAAACGGTACCGAAGTATCCGTGCTGAGTGAAACCGGTGGTCGTGAGGTTATAATCCATGACAAATTATCAGCTCACGAGGCTTATATAGCGGCCATGTACAGACATCGTCCTGACCTGGCTGCAAAGATGAAGTCACTGGTCATGAAATATGCTGACGAGATAGCTTCGGAATACGGCTATGTAGGCAATGACGCAATGATTGTAGATACCGGATATATCAAGAATGTGCGTATCGGAAGTTTCTGCAAGATAGAGAGTGCGGGAAGATTGAAGAACGGTAGCCTTAACAGTAACGAGAGTGCTCCTATCCATATCGGTTTCGGAGTAATCTGTGATGATTTCATCATTTCCAGCGGTTCGCATATCGAAGACGGTACCATGCTGACAAGATGTTTTGTAGGTCAGTCATGCCATATGGGACATAACTATTCTGCGTCCGATTCTCTGTTCTTCTGTAATTGTCAGGAAGAAAACGGCGAGGCTTGTGCCATCTTTGCTGGTCCTTTCACTGTTACCCATCATAAGTCAACACTTCTTATAGCCGGAATGTTCTCGTTCATGAATGCCGGTTCCGGTTCAAACCAGAGCAACCACATGTATAAGTTGGGACCTATCCACCAGGGCATTATGGAGAGAGGCGCCAAGACTGCTTCCGACTCATATATCCTATGGCCAGCACGTATCGGAGCCTTCTCTCTCGTTATGGGACGTCACGTGGCTCATCCTGACACTACCAATCTGCCTTTCTCATATCTTATAGAAGAGAAGAATACCACATACCTCATGCCTGGTGTAAACCTCCGCAGTGTGGGTACTATCCGCGATGCCCAGAAATGGCCTAAGCGTGATAATCGAAAAGATCCTTGCCGCATGGATAAGGTGAACTATAACCTTCTTAGTCCATATACCATACAGAAGATGTTCAAGGGACGTGAGATTCTGAAAGATCTTGCAAGGGTATCGGGAGAGACATCAGAGACATATTCATATCAGAGTGCCAAGATCAAAAATTCATCTCTAAATAAAGGTATAAAGTTCTATGAGACAGGTATAACCAAGTTCCTCGGAAACTCAGTGATAAAACGTCTAGAGATAACCGAATTCAAGACCGACGAGGAAATCCGCGAAAGACTCAAGCCGGACACTGCCATAGGTACAGGAGAATGGGTTGACGTTTCCGGACTTATCGCCCCTCGTAGCGAAATAGACCGTCTGATGGCTGATATCGAAAACGGAGTGCTTGATTCTGTAGAAAAGATTGATGCCCGCCTTACAGAGATGCATAATAACTACTATACATACGAGTGGACTTGGGCATATGGAAAGATGCTTGAATTCTTTGGTCTGGATGCCGATAAAATAACAAAAGAAGATATTATAAGCATCGTAGAAAAGTGGAAAGAGGCAGTAATAGGTCTTGACAGAATGGTCTATGAAGATGCCAAGAAGGAGTTCTCTCTTTCAGCCATGACAGGCTTCGGTGCCGACGGAACCAGAGAGGAACAAAGGCTTGATTTCGAACAGGTGAGAGGCGATTTTGAAAGCAATCCTTTCGTAAAAGCTGTATTGGAGCATATAAAGATAAAGAGCGAGCTTGGAGATGAACTGATAGTCAGAATGGATAGGGTGAAATGAAGAGTTGACTGACCTGTTCCTTGTTTTTTTCATAAACAATGTTTATATTTGTGTATAAGCATTTTGGATAATGGAAATGTACACAGAATTTATTATAAGGCTGGTTGTAGCCAGCCTTATGGGAGTTATAATAGGTCTGGAAAGGGAATACCGTTCAAAGGAGGCTGGATATAGAACTCATTTTCTTGTAGCCTTAGGAAGTGCGCTGCTGATGATTGTCTCTCAATATGGTTTTTCTGATGTGCTTGAGACTGATCTTGTGAGACTCGACCCGAGCCGTCTTGCTGCTCAGGTAGTGAGTGGAATAGGTTTTATAGGTGCAGGTACTATAATACTGCTACAGAAGCAGATTGTACGTGGTCTGACTACTGCCGCAGGAATATGGGCTACATCTGGAATCGGGCTTGCCATCGGTGCCGGTATGTACACTATAGGAATAACCGCCACTGTACTTTTCCTTATTGGTGTGGAAGTTCTGAATTATTTCTTCAAAGGTATAAGCCTGAGGAGCATGATTGTGGAATTCTCTACACACGATCAGGATTCTCTGAAAAAGATTTCCGCATTGTTCAGCTCCCGTAATTTCATTATCAGTTCGTATGAGATGGAAGACCGGACAGACGGTAGTGGTACCCCCATACATTATGTTACTATGGTCGTAAAAGCCAAAAACATGAATGAGGAAGGCGTATTGCTGATGCTGCTCCATGATTTTCCTGAAATTACAGTTCATAGGATTATATAAATGAAAAAGTCCGGTAATTCCGGACTTTTCTTGTTTATTGTTTGTTTGAAATGTAAACCATTCCTTGAGCCCACAAACTCAAGGAATGGTTTTTCTTTTTTCACGTATGTTTCTACACCCAAAATTCATTCATCGCTTTTATTGCAAACATCATCAGAAATCACTATCTTTAAGGTTTTGTTTTTCCTTCTCCGATTTTTATATAATCTGTATTATGTTTAATTAGAAATTCTGAAATTATAAAGGGTATTCCCTTTTCCCTTTATTTTGCAAGCAACATCTTAATTTATTTGTTTTCCTTCAAATCGCTGAGAATTCGATTTTCTGGAGAAAATGATAACCAATCCGCAAATTTTGAATTTATAGAAAACGAAAAATGCTTTATCGTTCGGTTATGAAGATACGATAAAGCATTTTTCGTTATAACTTAATTTATCTGTTGTTCTAGCATTTCACTTTCAATCCTTCCAGCACTTTACGCATTTCCTCGTAAGTAGTGATTCTTGTAGGAACCAATGGAAGTCTCAGTTTGTTTTCTATCATGCCCATCATGCTGAGCATAGCTTTCACTCCTGCAGGATTTCCGTCCACAAACAGAAGTTTGAAGAGTTCCGTAAACTGATGATGTATTGTCAGTGCGCTGCTGTAGTCACCGGCCAATGCAAGTCTTGTCATGCGGCTGAATTCTCTTGGGAACGCATTACCTATTACAGAGATTACACCTACAGCCCCCAGAGTTATCAGCGGGAATGTTATTCCGTCGTCTCCGGAGATTACATCAAAGTTTTCAGGTTTCTTCTTGATTATTTCATCCATCTGCGAGATATCGCCCGACGCCTCTTTTATTGCTACTATATTGTCGAAATCATGTGCAAGCCTT
This sequence comes from Bacteroides cellulolyticus, assembly GCF_025567135.1. Taxonomy (NCBI): domain Bacteria; kingdom Pseudomonadati; phylum Bacteroidota; class Bacteroidia; order Bacteroidales; family Bacteroidaceae; genus Bacteroides; species Bacteroides cellulolyticus. The sequence goes on along the minus strand of NZ_JAOQJJ010000001.1, from coordinate 308,272 downwards.
AATGTTGTGGCTGCTGTCATGTTTACTCCCGTACGTCCAGGAACGTTGTAAAGTACTATAGGAAGCTTAGTTGACTGTGCAATGGCCTTATAGTGCTGGTATATACCTTCCTGCGAAGGTTTGTTGTAATATGGTACAGCTATCAGCAATGCGTCAACACCAGTCATGTCGTCATTCTTGATAGTGTCGATTACAGTCTGGGTGCAGTTGCTGCCCACACCGAGAAGTATAGGAACACGTCCGTTAACTCTCTCTATTACAAGTGATTTAATCTTTCTTTTTTCTTCAGCAGTCAATGTAGGAGTCTCTGCTGTTGTACCCAGTACACAGAGAAAATCTATACCGTTCTGTACCTGATATTCCACCAGTCTGAGCAGTGAATCGTAATCAACGCTTCCGTCTTCTTTGAATGGTGTGATTAGTGCCACTCCCATTCCTTTCAATCTTTTTCGTATCATAAATTAATGAATTCCTCGTTTGTGAATTACAAAAGTACTAATATTTTCATTTAAAACTATATTTCTATCACTTTTTTTGGTTAAGTTGATAAAATTTTGAACTAAAACAATTCCAACTGTATGTTCCCTTTTGCTTTTTTCGGCTTTTCTTCCACCGTTTCAGGAACCACAGCTTCTGCAGGCTTGTCTTCCTTCACAGTAGTCTTTTCAGCATTTTCTATCAACTCCAGGAATTCTTTTTCGTCCATAATCTTTATTCCCAGTTTCTGTGCCTTTTCCAGTTTGCTTGGCCCCATATTCTCACCTGCCAGAATGAAACTTGTCTTCTTCGAGATACTTCCCACATTCTTTCCTCCGTGCTTCTCTATGATGTCCTTGTATTCGTCCCTTGAATGAACGGCAAATACTCCGCTTATCACTATCGACTGCCCCTCAAGGATGTTCGATACAGCTGCTGTTTCTTCGGCTTCCATTTCCATTTTCAGTCCCGCAGCTTTCAGTCTGGTCACCAGTTCACGGTTCTTTTCGCTGCTGAAGAAATGTATTATACTCTCCGCAATTTTCTCTCCTATTTCGTCTATGGCCATAAGTTCTTCCTTGGTGGCCGACATCAGAGTGTCAATATTTTTTATTGAGCGTGCAAGCTTTTTCGCCACTGTCTCACCCACGAATCTTATACCCAGAGCAAACAATACCCTTTCGAAACTTACCTGTCTCGAAGCTTCCAGACCTGCCATGATGTTCTGTGCCGATTTCTCTCCGAATCGCTCCAGGCGTGCAATATCCTGCTCGCGCAGATTATACAGGTCGGCTGCATTGCCTATCATTCCTTCCTGATAGAACAAGTCAACCGTTTCAGGTCCCAGTCCTTCTATGTTCATGGCCTTACGGCTTATGAAATGCTCTATCTTGCCCTTGATTTGCGGAGGACATGAATCCTCGTTCGTGCAATAATGTGCCGCTTCGTCATCAAATCTGGTCAGCGGTTCTCCACATTCCGGACAGTGCGTGATGAATTTCACAGGCATGCTGTCAGGAGTTCTCGAAGCAATATCCACCCCCGTTATTTTCGGGATGATTTCGCCTCCCTTTTCCACATAAACCATGTCACCCTCGTGCAGATCCAGACTCTCTATAATGTCCGCATTGTGCAGCGATGCTCTTTTCACTATCGTACCCGACAGCTGTACCGGATCAAGGTTTGCCACCGGTGTTATGGCTCCCGTACGTCCCACCTGGTATGTCACCTTCTGCAGCTTCGTCAGAGCCTTTTCCGCCTGAAACTTATACGCTATGGCCCATCGAGGCGATTTCGCCGTATATCCCAGGTTCTTCTGCTGTCTGATGGAGTTCACTTTCAGTACAATTCCGTCGGTAGCCACAGGCAGGTTCTTTCTTTCCGTATCCCAGTATTTTATGAAGTCGAACACCTCCTGCAGAGTCTTCACCTTGCGTGTAGTGTCCGAAATCTTGAATCCCCATTTGCGTGCTTCCTGCAGATTTTCGTAATGTCCGTCACATGGCAGGTTGTCCCCCAGAAGATAATAAAGATATGCGTCAAGCTTTCTCGATGCCACTACAGACGAGTTTTGCAGTTTCAGCGTACCCGAAGCCGCGTTTCTCGGGTTGGCAAACAGAGGCTCCTCGCGTGCCTCACGTTCCTTGTTCAGCTTCTCGAACACCTCCCACGGCATAAGTATCTCACCTCGTATCTCGAATTCCTTCGGATAGTTGTCACCTTTCAGAACCAAAGGAATGGTGCGTATGGTCTTCACGTTGTTTGTCACATCGTCACCTTTCACTCCGTCTCCACGTGTCACTGCACGCACCAGCTTGCCGTTCTCGTAAGTAAGTGATATCGAAGTGCCGTCGAATTTCATTTCACAGCAAATTTCGAAGTCCTCGTTAAGCGATTTTCTCACCCTCTCATAGAAGTCCGTAACCTCCTCCTCGGAGTATGTGTTGCCCAGCGAAAGCATAGGATACCTGTGTTCCACCTGCACGAAATCCTTGTTGATATCGCTTCCCACCCTCATTGTAGGTGAGTTCTCGTCATATGTTTCCGGATATTTGGCTTCCAGATCCTGCAGTTCGCGCATCATGTGGTCAAACTCGATGTCGCTTATCACAGGCGAATTCAGTACATAGTAATTATAATTATGTGTGTGAAGCTCTTCACGCAGCTGATATATTCTTTCAATTTCAGGATTTGTCATAATATTTACGATGTTAGCAATGCAAATTTAGCAAAAAAACTCATCCTGCCGCCATAAGTACGGAGGATAATGTGTATTTTTGCAACTACTAACAACAAAGAACCAACCACTACATATGAGAATAGACATTATAACAGTATTGCCTGAGATGATTGAGGGCTTTTTCAACTGCTCGATAATGAGCCGTGCGCAGAAAAAAGGTATTGCAGAGATTCACATCCACAATCTTCGCGACTATACTCTCGACAAATACCGTCGTGTTGACGATTATCCTTTCGGCGGTTGTGCCGGTATGGTGATGAAGATAGAGCCTATCGACCGTTGCATCACAGCCCTTAAGGAACAGCGTCATTACGATGAAATAATCTTTACAAGTCCCGACGGCGAGAAGTTCGACCAGCCTATGGCCAACACTCTTTCCCTGAAGGAAAATCTCATGATTCTTTGCGGACATTTCAAGGGAATCGACTACCGTATCCGTGAACATTTCATCACCAAGGAAATAAGCATAGGCGACTATGTCCTCACCGGTGGCGAGCTTGCAGCTGCTGTCATCACCGACGCCATCGTACGTATCATCCCGGGAGTGATTTCCGACGAGCAGTCAGCCTTGTCCGATTCTTTCCAGGACAATCTTCTGGCTCCTCCTGTATATACCCGTCCTGCCGAATACAAAGGTTGGAAAGTACCAGATATCCTTCTTTCAGGTCATGAAGCGAAGATACGCGAATGGGAATTCCAGCAGTCGCTCGAACGTACCAAACGCCTTCGTCCGGACCTGCTTCAGGATTAAGAAAAAGTGATATAGTAATAATATAAGGTGTAAAAACAGAAATCCCGTGAAACATTCAGTGATTGCTTCACGGGATTTTAATTTATCTAGAGTATTACTTTACCTTCTCACACCTCCAGTGCCCCGATAATATCGCGTACCGATGAATATCCGTGGCGTTCCAGATAGTCGTTGATACCTTCAGCCACTTTCACTGTAATGGCAGGATCGATAAAGTTTGCAGTACCAATCTGGATGGCAGTTGCACCTGCAAGCATGAACTCTACAGCGTCTCTCCAGTTCATGATACCGCCCAGTCCGATTACAGGAATCTTCACAGCCTTAGCCACCTGCCAGACCATTCTCAGAGCGATAGGTTTCACTGCAGCACCGCTCATACCTCCGGTGATAGTCGAAAGCACCGGTTTGCGCTTTTCGGCATTGATAGCCATACCCAGCAGAGTATTGATAAGCGACACGCTGTCCGCACCTGCACCTTCAGCCGCACGGGCTATTTCAGTGATGTCAGTCACGTTAGGCGAGAGCTTAACGATAAGAGTTTTCTTGTAAACATCTCTTACTGCTTTTACCACCTCTTCGGCACCCTTTGCAGTCACACCGAAAGCCATACCTCCCTGTTTCACGTTAGGGCAAGAGATGTTCAGTTCGATAGCCGGAATGTTCTCCAGTTCGTTGATGATACGTGCAGTTTCCGCATAGTCTTCAATCTGCGAACCCGACACGTTCACTATCATGTTAGTCTTGATATCCTTGATCTTCGGATAGATGCTTTCCACGAAATAATGTACACCCTTGTTCTGCAGTCCCACAGCGTTCAGCATACCCATCGGAGTCTCTGCCATACGCGGATAAGGGTTACCTTCGCGGTGATGCAGTGTAGTACCTTTCACTATGATACCGCCAATCTTTTCCAGGTCCACGAAATCTTCGAATTCCAGACCGTAGCCGAAAGTTCCCGATGCAGTCATCACCGGGTTAGCCATGTTCAGCTTTCCTATGTTTACGCTTAAATCTGCCATAATAATTTCTTATAATTAAATACCGGACCCTCTTTACATACACACACGTGACCTTCCTGAGTGTTCTCCACGCAGCACAGACATGCACCTACGCCGCACGCCATTGTATTCTCCAATGACACCTCACATTCAATGTCGTTCTCCTTCGCATATTTAGCCACAGCCATCATCATAGGTTTCGGACCGCATGTATAAATCATGTCGAACTTCACATTCTTCAATACACTGTGCATAGTCACATAACCCTTTTCGCCGGCCGAACCGTCTTCGGTAGTGGTATAAACCTCACCCAAAGCCTTGAACTCGTCAAGTTGCAGAAGGTCGTTTGCCGAACGTGCTCCCAACAGGAATACAGGCTTGCAACCCATCTTCTTCAGAGCCTCGCCCATGTACAGCATAGGAGCGGTACCAACACCTCCGCCCACAAGCAGAAGCTTCTTTTCTGTACTTTCAGGCATTGTAAATCCGTTGCCCAGCGGAAGAACCACGTTCACCGTATCACCTTTTTCCACAGTGGCAAGTTTTCTTGTTCCGTCGCCTACCAGTTGTACAAGGAACCACACTTCGTTATTTGCGCGGTCAACATAGTTTATTGAAATCGGACGTCGCAGGAAAGTCGTGTTCGAACCGTCGATACGTATTTCCGCAAATTGTCCGGGAAGCATTTCAGGAAGCGGTTTGTCCTGTGTCAGCTTTATGAGAACATAGTTGTTGTGCAGACGTATGTTCTCTGTTACAGTCAAATCTAAAATGTATTTTTTCATAAAAAACCGGATAAAATCATTTTGGATACAAAGATAGTGCAAACCGAGTGAAGTACAAAGTGAAAACTCCGTTTTCAACTTTTAATTCCGAGGTGCTGCCTGTCTTATTATATATAAGGTGTAACTCCTCTGCAGATCTGTTAAAGTTCAGTCCCGTATTTACTTGTTTTCCGGTTTGAACACCTCAAAAGTGCCGTTATCATAGAAAATTCTTATTTCAGTGATTTTCGGAGCAGGCTTTTCTATATATCTAACCACCTCTTTTTCAGATTCTTTAGGTGCATAAGCAGGTGTTTCCGATGGCTTCTCCTTGCGAAAATCGAAATAAAACTGCCCGCTGCCCGTGTTTTCCGGATTCTCGGCGTTTTCAAACAGAGGCATGCCGCCTGTTCTTTCCGGGCTATCGTCTGCTGTTGCATGGTCGTTCCTGTCGGACATGTCTTTTTCCGTGTCCGAAGTGTACATGTTGCCTTCACCGTACAAAATCCAGTTAAGGCTTATCGAAGGGAATGATTTGTGGATTCGCTTCACCACATCCAGACTCGGATTGTTCCTTCCGCTGAATATATGCGATAGCGACGATGTCGAAATTCCTATTTTATCTGCGAAGTCGGCGTTGCTTAAACCTGCCGAACGCATGATTTGGATGATCCTGTCCTTCATTTACAAATGGAATTATAAATTTTTATTTCGTTACAAAGGTAAACATAAGATTTTACAAAACAAAATTTACAACAATAAATGTAAATATTACAAATGTAAATACAAATGTAAATCATATACAAGAGTAAAACTTTACAAGTGTATATTCCTTTAATCTTAACTTTGTATATTATAGCTAATATCTTGATTATATATCAGTTACATATATGTATAAATGTACATTCAGACCGTATTTGCCCATATATGGCCTTTTTCTGTATATCACTTAAAGCCAATTCTTGCATATTTCGTCTAAGTATCTGAAATATAGTGTGTTATATCTGTGTATATCCTATGTAAACTTATACATTTACACATGTGAAGTGTTTAGTAGTCAATTAGTTACAGTTGTATTCCCTACCCTATTACAATTGTATATCCGCTTATAATTGTCATGAAATTTACTTTTGTATATACAAATGTTACCTATTTACATATGTAATTTTACAATAATAAGCGTCTTTACTCATTACAGATGTAAACCTCACTACCGTTTATTTACAAAATCGCTGAGAATTGAAAATTTCCGTACAGATGTATATTTGCCCGTAAATTTTAAAATCTCGTGCCATTTGCCATTTGTATGTGTATAGGCACAAAAAAAGCCCCATCCCTGTAAGGATAGAGCTTCTGTTATGCTGTTTTTGCTATATTCCGTAATATTCTACCGTCTCTTGACCGTAAACATCAGTGTAGAATGAAATAGACGAGTTCTCTGAGCAGTTCTCCCGGCGACAGTGATACATTACCTATTCCTTTCGATCGTGCGTCACAGAGCCTTATTTGCGTTATGATGTTCATCACCTTCACACCCGTATAAGCTTTCATGCCCGCGATATACTCTTTTGCCAGCCATGGCGACTTCAGTCCCAGGTAAGCCGCCAAACCGTTTTCAGTGCGTTCCGGCGCGTAATACGCCACCATCAGGTTCGAGAAGTAGTTGAACAGCAGCGCCAGTGTAGGCTGCAGCGGATTACTCTTCGGATTATCGCTGAAGTACTTCACAATCTTGTTCGCCTTCAGCGTATCCTTCGTTATAAGCGCGTTTTTCAGCTCGAAGTTGTTATAGTCCTTGCTTATACCGATATTCCTTTCTATCTCCACCGGAGTGATCCTGTTCCTGTCCTTAGGCATCGTGATGATAAGCTTGTCCAGTTCCCCCGCCAGTCTGTTCAGGTCGTTTCCCACGAATTCCGCCATCAGTTGTGCCGCTGTGTCGTCAATCTCCATCTTCCGCCTTTTCATGTACGTCGTGATGAATCCCGGCAGCAGATTTTCCTTCAGCTTCTTCGATTCGAACACCACGCCGTTCTTTTCTATCTCCGCCACAATCTTCTTCCTTCTGTCCAGAGTGCCGTGCTTGTAGCAGAACACGAGGATAGTCGATGTAAGCGGTTTCTGCATGTAGAACGACAGCTCCTCCCACGATCTCAGGTTCTGCGCTTCCTTCACCACCACCACCTGATGTTCCGACATCATCGGATACCGTTTCGCGTTGTTCACCACGCTCGCCATGTCAGTATCCAGACCATACATAATTGTCAGGTTGAATTCCTTCTCGTTTTCGTCCAGCGCTTTTTCCACTATGTAGTCCGAAATTCTGTCTATGTAGTAGTCCTCTTCACCCATCAGCAGATAGACCGGTGCGAACTTTCCGTTCTTTATGTCCTTGGCTATATCTTCGTAAGTCATGATTTCTTTAAATTATTCCGTGTTGGTTTTAGGGTTTCATCCCGTTTTATTAACTTTGTCGTTGATAAATTTCCGTTACAAAAATTGTATCGGACAAAACAATTAATGCAAATATACGAAATGTTATCATTAAACCTGCCATTCGCGCCTCTTAAAATTGCCGACGTCAGCGGCAAGAAACAAGTGTTTGATATTTTGAGGAAGAAATACGTAGCCCTTACTCCCGAAGAATGGGTACGCCAGCATTTTGTCCACTACCTCATCACTCACCGCGGCTATCCGTCCGGACTCCTTGCCAACGAAGTCAGCATAAAGCTCAACTCCACATCGCGCCGTTGCGACACCGTGCTTTATTCCCCTTCGCTTTCTCCCCGCATGATAGTCGAGTACAAGGCCCCCGATGTAAATATTTCTCAACAAGTTTTCAATCAGATTACCCGTTACAACATAGTTCTCAAGGTCGATTATCTGATTGTCACCAATGGCATCACCCATTACTGCTGCAAGGTCGATTATAACAGCGGCCGCTGCACATTCCTTCCATCCGTTCCCCTTTACACCGATTTGTAAAAAAAACGGACAGGACCGCACATGGAAATTGTTCCTCCACGTTTCCGGTCCTGTCCTTTATTATATTAGAAATTCACCTGTTTTCTTATTCGTCCTGGCTTGCCGAAGTTCTGGTTCTTCTTGTCGGTTTTGTTTCCTTCATTTCAGTTTCCACCGGAGCCACACCTGCAAGTTCCTGGTCAACCATGATTCTACCGCAGTACTCGCATACAATGATTTTCTTTCTCATTCTGATGTCAAGCTGTCTCTGAGCCGGAATCTTGTTGAAGCAACCGCCGCAAGCACCTCTCTGCACGTAAGTGATACCAAGTCCGTTTCTTGAGTTACCTCTGATACGTTTGAAAGCCTGCAGAAGTCTAGGTTCGATACCCGCTTCGATAGCCTTTGCGTTTTCTCTCAGTTTTTCCTCTTCCTGTTTTGTTTCGGCTATGATTTCGTCCAGTTCGTTTTTCTTGTCTTCCAGATCCTTTGTTCTTTCTTCAAGAGTGTTCTGGCTTTTCACTATCTCTTCTTCTTTAGCCTTGATTGAAGCGTTAGCCTCTTTTATTCTCTTTTCGTTCAGTTCCACTTCCAGCGACTGGAATTCAATTTCCTTAGTCAGCACGTCATATTCGCGGTTGTTTCTCACGTTGTCCTGCTGAGTCTTGTATTTTTCAATAGAAGCCTTTGCAGATTCGATGTCAATTTTTCTTGTAGCCACATTCTGCTTCAGTTCCTCTATTTCAGTCTTGATTTTTTCGATACGTGTGTTCAAGCCTGTTATTTCGTCTTCCAGGTCTCTTACCTCAAGTGGTAATTCTCCTCTCAGTGTCTTGATTTTATCCATTTCAGAAAGGATAGTCTGCAGTTTGTACAGAGCTTTAAGTTTCTGTTCTACGCTTACTTCCGAAAGGTCTTTTTTTGCTTCTTTAGCCATAGTCTTATAAATATTTAATAGGGTTCGTATTAATTCTTGTCAGTTCAGTTCTCAGCGACGGGAATTTTCTGTTCAGCAAGTCCTGAATTATTTCCTTCGTATATTGTTCGCTTTCGTAGTGTCCTATTTCCGCTGCCAGAATCTTGTCTTCGTAGTAGAAATAGTCATGATACTTTATTTCTCCTGTCACGAACGCGTCGGCATGCTGTTTCACCGCCTTTTCCATCAGGAACGCACCTGCACCTCCGCAGATTGCCACTTTCGTTATCAGCCGTCCCATCAGTTTCGTGTGCTTCACGCATCCCGTTTCAAACGTCTTCTTCACGTGTTTCAGGAATTCCGTTTCCGTCATCGGTTCCTCCAGCTCGCCAATGGCACCCGCTCCGGCAGTCAGCCATTCCGGCATCTTCCTGTCGCCCGTATCGTTCTTGCAGCCGTCTTCCTGCTGCATATACTCTTTAGGGTCCAGCACCGTAACGTTCTTCAGTCCTATTTTCTCAGCTATCTTATAGTTCACCCCGTTAGGCGCATTATCCAGGTTTGTGTGCATCGAGTAGATTGCTATCTCGTTTTTTATAGCCGTCATGATGCACCTTTCCGTATAGTCCTTTCCGGTGATCGACTTATATCCTCTGAACATCAGCGGATGATGCGATATAATCAGGTTAATTCCCTGATTTATAGCTTCTTCCACCACCTCTTCAGTAACGTCCAGACACAATAAAGCCCCTGTAGCTTCCACGTCTGTCAATCCCACTTGCAGTCCGGCATTGTCAAATCCGTCTTGCAGGGGCAGAGGCGCGAATATCTCAAGGGCGTCAATAATTTCCTTAATTTTCATATTTGCGAATAAATTCACTGCAAAAATACAAACAAAGTGCGTTGAATAAATTACGGGACGGGAAAAATTAAGATTTTTTTGCAGAATATTTCTCTTCACAGAAAAATACACTATATTTGCAGTAGCGAAACGGCTGTTTCCGAAACAGCTGTTTCGGAAATCAGAATAAAAAGGAATAAGTCTATGAAATTTTTTGACAGAACAGAAGAAATTGCGTCTCTTCGTGAAATTCGAGAGATGGCAAAAAATAACGCACAGTTTACGGTAGTTACCGGACGGCGACGTATCGGCAAAACATCACTGATATGGAAAGCATATGATGATGCTCCCATTCTATATTTCTTTGTCGCTCGCAAAGCGGAAAGTGATTTGTGCGAAGACTATCGGCTTGAAATTGAAAACAAGTTGGGAATCCCTACTATAGGACGTGCCGAACATTTTGCCGATATGTTCGAGTTTCTGATGAAACTTTCAATAGAACGTCCGGTCACGCTGTTTATTGATGAATTTCAGGATTTTTTTCGTGTGAACAAGTCTGTGTACAGCGACATGCAGCGCATTTGGGACATATACAGTCCGAAAGCTCATATGAACCTGATTGTTTGTGGTTCAATTTATTCCATGATGACGAAGATATTCAAGGACAAAAAAGAACCGTTATATAACAGACAGACACGTTTTATGACTGTACGTCCGTTTACGCCATCTGTTTTAAAGGAAATTCTGTCTGAATATCATCCTGGACACACGTCAGAAGATCTTTTGGCTCTATATTCTTTTACCGGAGGTGTAGCAAAGTATGTACAGTTGCTTGTCGATGCCGGAGCAACGAGCAAGGAAAGAATGTTGGAACAAATCGTAAAGGCCGATTCCATTTTTCTTGGAGAAGGTAAATCCATACTTATTGAGGAGTTTGGCAAAGACTACGGGATTTATTTTTCTATTCTTTCAGCTATAGCAAGAGGTAAAACCTCCCGTTCGGAAATAGAAAGTGTAGTTGGTAGGGAAATAGGTGGCTATCTGACAAAATTGGAAAACGAGTACGAAATTATCGCCAAGAAGCAACCCCTGTTTGAAAAAAGCTCCACGAAGAATGTCCGATATACTATAGAAGACAATTTCTTCACATTCTGGTTCCGTTTTATATATAAATATAGCTATATGTTGGAAATAGAGAACTACGAGAGTTTGAAGACAATTATAAATCGTGACTACGAAACATTCAGCGGTCTGATGCTGGAACGTTATTTCAGGCGCGTGCTTATCAACCGTCAAGCCTATACGCGAATCGGCGGATGGTGGGACCGCAAAGGTGAGAATGAAATAGATATTGTGGCAGAGAACGAGTTGGACAATCAAGCTACCTTCTTCGAAGTAAAACGTAAGGCTGGAAACATTGACATTGAAGTGCTGAAACAGAAGGCATCAGCTTTCTTGCGTGCCACTGGCGAGCTCAAAGGATATGACATATCTTATAAGGGACTGTCAATGGATGATATGTAATACTACAAATAACGGCGTGAACACCATTTTGTGCACACGCCGTTATTTGTAGTATTTTCTCCAATCAATACGCTCTCGCGAACAACACTCTTCTTGCCGAAGGCTTTCCTGTCACCATATCCACACCCGGAGTCAGGCTTTCCTCGTCAGCTTCGAAAGGCAGACATCTGATAGTAGCCTTAGTCTCTTCCTTGATGCGTTCCTCAGTTTCTGTAGTACCGTCCCAGTGAGCCAGGATGAATCCACCCTTTTCAATCTGTTCCTTGAACTCATCGTAAGTATCCACCTTCACGATATGTTCGTTTCTGAATTTCAGAGCCTTCTGGTAGATATTGTTCTGTATATCCTCAAGCAGGTTCTTTACATATTCCTCTATGCCGTCGCATGAACGGGTTTCTTTCTCCAGAGTATCACGACGCATAACCTCCATAGTATTGTTTTCCAGGTCGCGTCCGCCCATTACCAGTCTCACAGGTACACCCTTCAGCTCGTAGTCAGCGAATTTGAATCCCGGACGCTTGTTGTCAGCGTTGTCATATTTCACAGAGATGCCCATGCTTCTCAGCTTGTTCACTATGCCGTCAACTTTCTCGTTTATCTGGTTCAGCTGTTCCTCGTTCTTGTAGATAGGAACGATAACCACCTGTATAGGAGCCAGATGCGGAGGAAGTACCAGACCGTTATCATCAGAGTGAGTCATGATAAGCGCACCCATCAGACGTGTAGATACACCCCATGAAGTAGCCCAAACATAATCCAGCTTGTTGTTCTTATCCACAAACTGCACGTTGAATGCCTTCGCGAAGTTCTGTCCCAGGAAGTGAGAAGTACCGCACTGCAGTGCCTTACCGTCCTGCATCAGACCTTCAATAGTGTAAGTGTCAAGAGCACCCGCAAAACGTTCGTTGGCCGATTTCACACCCTTGATAACAGGCACAGCCATGAATTTCTCGGCAAAGTCGCCATACACGTGCAGCATCTTCTGAGCTTCAGCTTCAGCCTCTTCTCTAGTAGCGTGAGCAGTGTGGCCTTCCTGCCACAGGAATTCCGCAGTACGCAGGAACAGACGTGTACGCATTTCCCATCTCATTACGTTCGCCCACTGGTTACACAGGATAGGCAGGTCTCTGTACGAGTTGATCCAGTTCTTGTAAGTACTCCATATGATAGTTTCCGAAGTCGGTCTGATGATAAGTTCCTCTTCCAGTTTTGCGTTCGGGTCAACAATCACTCCCGATCCGTCTTCGGCATTTTTCAGTCTGTAATGTGTCACTACAGCACATTCCTTAGCAAAACCTTCTACGTGTTCAGCCTCCCTGCTCAGGTATGATTTAGGGATGAGCAGCGGGAAATATGCGTTCACATGTCCTGTTGCCTTGAACATGTCATCCAGCTGTCTCTGCATTTTTTCCCAGATGGCATATCCGTAAGGTTTTATCACCATACATCCTCTCACAGGCGACTGTTCAGCCAGGTCCGCCTTGACCACCAGGTCATTATACCATTGTGAATAGTTTTCACTTCTTTTGGTCAGTTCTTTCAGTTCTTTAGCCATAGCTATTTTTATAATTTGTTTTATGAGTGTGCAAAATTAATAAAAAAAGCGTACAGTATCCCACAGTACGCCAAAAAAGTTATTCCTGATAGTCATAATACCATCTGAATGTATTTCCGAATTCCATTCTCATCCTGTTTCTTTCCTCGTCCTTCGATTTGTAGGTATCCATCTGCCTGTACCTGTATCTCTCCATCAGTTTGTGGCAGGTGCTGTCCTTGTCTTCAATTTCGAAGCTCCACTGCGGATTTTTCTCCTTATACATTATGGCCGCCTCCTTGAAATATCTTGTCAGCGAGTCCCCCTTAATCCTGAAGTCCGCCACAGCCTTTGCAAATCCGTCCATATCCTTCTGCAGCATAAGCCCCGCCAGATAATACAGTCTCGCATTGTAGCAGCTGTCCCCCTTGTATGCCATCCTTTTCAGATACTCCATTCTCCTTTCCCCCGGAGCAGGCCTTTCGCCTATCAGAGCATACACCGAGTCGTTCGTATATCTCAGGGTCTTGCTCGAGTCGTTGTCGAAGAACATCCCGTCAGATTTATAATATTGCGGATATTCGAACAGCAGTTCCCCCGTTTTCCCCTCTTTAGTCATGGCGAGCATCCTCAGAGCCGTGAGCGTCCTTGTGGTTCTCAGCGACTTTGCGGCACATTTCAGCGCCTTTTCGTTCATGTCCTTCGCCATCAGGTTCTCCATTCTCAGTTCGTTGTGCAGAAACCTGTCCGTGTTTCCCAGACACAATGTTCCCACCGACATCAGCAGCATCAGCGTGATGTTCCATATCATCGACTGCTGCAGGTCAGTGCCATGGCTTTTCGGTATTCTCAGCACCTTCCTTATCATCACCACCGCCACCACGAACAGAACCGTAGCCACAGGCATCACCCACCACCAGGCATATGAGAACCCCTCCATATACAGATTTCTTCCGAATCCCGTCATCGTCACCAGTCCCAGAAACGACGGCAGATAAGCCAGTGCGCTCACTCTTCCCCTGAGCCTCATTAGCAGGTTCAGTCCCCACCTCATTATCAGCAGGATGGTAATGATGATTATTGTTGCCGGCACTATATTGAATTCCTTGTAGCCGTGCGACATCGAATAATGTATAGCCTCCAGCAAGTCCTTTTGGAAATACCCCAGATAAACAGTTGCAAATATAATGAACAGCCCGCCGCACACCAGATTAGTCAGGCGTGCGGCAGTTCTGTTATATTTCCTGTAACCGTAATTTCTGTTGTATCCCATAATCAATTCTTAACTCTTTTCAGCACCACTGCAGTTCTTGCAGGCAGATAAAGTTTCAGCCATTCCTTCTTTTCCTTTGCATACATCGGATCGGCGCATGTAAAGTGAGTTATGCTGTCATCGTTGAAACCGAATCCTCCGAAATCCTTGCTGTCAGTGTTCAGCACCACCTTGTACGAGCCCTTAGGCACCAGGAATCCGTAGTCGGTGAACGATCTTGTCGGGCTGAAGTTGAATACGAAAATCAGATCCTTTCTTCTGTACGCCAGCACCTGATCGCCGTCGTTGTGCCATATTTCCACCACGTCAGTCTTCTGTATGTTCTTCACGCTTCTGATAGTTTCCACCATCTTCTGGTCGAAATCACCCAGATAGTGATAGCACAGCTCCTTGTTATCCACCAGGTTCCACTGTCTTCTTGCATATTTGTACGACCATCCGTTACCGTCTCTCGGGAAGTCAATCCATTCCGGATGACCGAATTCATTACCCATGAAGTTCAGGTAACCGCCGTTGATAGTCGAAGCCGTCAGCAGTCTTATCATCTTGTGCAGAGCCATACCCCTCTGTATCACGCCGTTCTCGTCACCCTTCTTGAAGTGCCAGTACATATCCGCGTCACACAGTCTGAAGATGATAGTCTTGTCGCCCACCAGCGCCTGGTCGTGGCTTTCACAGTACGAGATAGTCTTCTCGTCCTTTCTTCTGTTTGTCACTTCCCAGAACATGCTCGACGGTTTCCAGTCCTCATCCCTTCTCTCCTTGATAATCTTTATCCAGTAGTCAGGAATGTTCATCGCCATTCTGTAGTCGAATCCGTAACCGCCGTCCTCAAACGGAGCAGCCAGTCCCGGCATACCCGAAACCTCCTCGGCTATAGTGATAGCCCTGGGATTTATGGAATGTATAAGCTTGTTAGCCAGAGTCAGATAGCAGATTGCATTGTCATCCTGATGACCGTTGTAGTAGTCACCATAGTTGCAGAACGCCTCTCCCAGTCCGTGGCTGTAGTACAGCATCGAAGTCACTCCGTCGAATCTGAAGCCGTCGAACTTGAATTCCTCCATCCAGTACTTGCAGTTTGAAAGCAGGAAGTGCATCACCTGGTTCTTTCCGTAGTCGAAGCACAGCGAGTCCCACGCCGGGTGTTCCCTTCTGTCCCCCTGATAGAAATACTGGTTCGGATCACCTGCAAAGTTGCCCAGACCTTCCACCTCATTCTTCACCGCATGCGAGTGCACAATATCCATAATCACCGCGATGCCCATCTGGTGGGCAGTGTCGATAAGCTGTTTCAGTTCGTCCGGTGTACCGAATCTTGACGACGGAGCGAAGAAGCTCGACACATGATATCCGAAGCTGCCGTAGTACGGATGTTCCTGTATCGCCATAATCTGTATGCAGTTATATCCGTCCTTCGCAATTCTAGGCAATATGTTTTCTCTGAATTCGTTGTACGTACCCACCTTTTCCGCATCCTGAGCCATACCTATATGGCATTCGTAAATCATCAGTGGTCCCACATTAGGGATGAATACTTTCTTCTTGAATTTATATGGTTTTGCCGGATCCCACACCTGAGCGCTGAAAATCTTTGTATTTTCATCCTGCACCACTCTTGTGGCCCATGCAGGGATACGTTCTCCGCATCCGTTGCTCCAATACACTTTCAGTTTGAACAGGTCGCCATGTTTCATGGCCTTTCCCGGCAGTTCTATTTCCCAGTTTTCGGTTTTCTTGATTTTGTTCAGTTTATACTCCGGTGTCTCCTTCCATCCGTTGAAGTCACCCACCAGATATATGGCAGTGGCATTCGGGGCCCATTCCCTCAGTACCCATTTAGTCTCTTTCCCCTCTTTGATCTTATGTAAGCCGAAATATAAATGTCCTGATGCGAATTCTTCCAGAGAGCATCTTTTAGTCAGTTCCTTTTCTTTTCTTATCACCATTTCGTGTCTTCCGTTAATGGCGTCTGCATATGGTTCCAACCACGGGTCATTTTTAATAATGTTCAAGACTTTGTCCATAATTATTTAAGTTTTTAAGTTCGTGAGTTTTTAGGTCAGTCCGTTGAAATCTGACCTCCCTACCTACAAAAATACATTAATTTTTCAAGGAAAGGAAAAAAAACTAAAAAAAAAGCCCTAAACCCCTCCTTTTTGTTATGATTTTACATTTTTTTGTCATCCAGGAGCCTTCCATTCTTAAAAGTTCCTTTTCTGATGACTTTTCCTCCGGCATCCTTTTCTATGAATTCCCCGTCTTTTTTGCCGTTCTTGAATTCACCTTCGAACACCGTTCCGTCCTTTTCAGTCAGCACGCCCTTTCCGTGTTCCTTTCCTCTCACGAAGTCACCCGTATATACCGAGCCGTCAGTCATCTTCAGCTTGCCTTTTCCTTCGGCCATGTTGTTCTTCCAGCTGCCTTCGTATATGTCGCCGTTCGCCCAGACGTACCTTCCGTGTCCGTTCCTTTCGTTGTTCTTCCATTCTCCGGTATAGACAGCCCCGTTCGCCCATTTGAACGTCCCCTTGCCGTCCTGCTTCCCGTTTCTGAACTCACCCTCGTAGGTATTTCCGTTCGGGTACGTATATACCCCCTTTCCGGTTCTTTCCCCGTTGGCGTATTTCCCTTCATATCTCTCACCGTTGTGGAAATAATACACTCCGTATCCGTCCTGTACGTCCTCCTTCCATTCTCCGGTATATCTGTCTCCGTTGGTATAGACGAACGTCCCTTTTCCGTGTCTGAAACCGTCTTTCCATTCACCTTCGTATTCCGACCCGTCTTCCCAGGTCATTTTTCCTTTTCCATCCTTCAGGTCGTTTCTCCATTCCCCCTCATACACGGCTCCTCCTGTCCAGACATATTTCCCCAGTCCGTTCCTTTTGCTTCTGCTCCACGTTCCCGTATATATGTCTCCGTTGAAGTAGTCCATCACACCTTCACCCTCCTGCATGTCCTCCATCCACGTACCCTTGTACATGTTGTTGTTCGCAAAGTAGTAAGTGCCCTGTCCCTGCTTCATGTCCTCGCTCCATTCTCCTATATACCTTTCGCCGATGTTCAGCATCATCGTGCCCTCACCATTCCTTTTGCCTTTGGTATATTCACCCTCGTACATGTCGCCGTTCGGATACACCGTCCTTCCCATGCCGTTCGGTTTTCTCCTTTTCAGCTGTCCGGAATATTCCGCCCCGTTCTTAAACTTATAGTATCCCACGGCCAGTTGTGCTTCCGCCATTCCGCACGCCATCATCACACACACAGCCAACCCGTATATTCTCAAATTCATAATCCTTCCTTTCTTTTGAAAATTAAACATTGCCCGCCACTATCTCGACCATTCCGTTCCAGTCCAGATACTTTTCCGCCAGCTCCATAATCCTTTTCTCCGTTATATTCTTTATCGACTCCACTGATCTGTCGAAGAAATTCTCGTCCGTACCGGCAGTATGCACATAAATCCACGCCTCCGTTATCGACAGCGCGTTCTCGTAAGCCCTGCAGATGTCCCCCATCATATAGTTCTTCACCATGTTCAGTTCATCCCTGTCGGCAAGCGTGCTCTTCAGCCTGTCCGTCTCCGCCTTTACCTCTTTTATAACGCTCTCCACATACTCGTTGCCCGTCTCCGTGCTTATCACCAGCATGCTCAGTCCCGGATACGACACTATTCCCGAACCTATGCCGTAGGTATAACCCTTGTCCTCCCTGATGTTCTTCATCAGCCTGCTTCCGAAGTATCCGCCCATAATAGTGTTCAGCACCTTCAGGTCGAGGAAATCCTCATGCATCCTGTCCGGCAGGAAACAGCCAATCTTCACCGAGCTCTGCATTCCGTCCTTTTTCTCCACAGTCACCCTCTTCTGCACAGCCCCCCTCGGTTCCGGCATCACAGGATTGGTCTTCTTTCTGTTCTCGCCCCATGGAGTATCCCCGAAATGCTCCTCAATGCACTTCAGCACCCTGTCCGTAACCCTTCCGGCCACGAACATCGTACAGTTGTCCGAGTAGTAGTTCTCCCTGTAGAAATCCTTCAGCATCTCCGCCGACAGCCTCTCGTAGTCCTCCGTCTCTGCAAATCTACCCAGCGGATGTTCCGGTCCGAACAGCTCCTTGTTAAGCCTTTTTCTCGCCATCACCTCCACTCTTTGTGCGTTCACCAGATACATCTGCTTGTTGGCTTCCGTCACAATCCTCAGTTCCCTTTCAGGAAACACAGGCTCCTTCACCATCTGTGCCAGCACCCCGATAGTCTTCTCAAAGAATTTCCCCAGCGAGTAAAGAGTGATGAATCCGCTGTTCACCGACGACGACAAGTCCAGCCATGCCCCGTAGAAGTCCAGTTTCTCGGCTATTTCAGCCGAAGTCATCTTCCTTGTACCCTCCCTGAGCATCCTGTTTGTCATCATGGCCTGTAGCGGGAAACTCTGGTCCAGCTGTCCGCTGCCAATCACCAGATCCAGTCTTATCACGTTCTCCATTCCGGTATCTATGATGTTGAGAGCCACACCGTTAGGCATGATTTTCTTTACCGGTCTTTTTATATTGAAATCGGCTATACAGTCGATAGCCGGCATAGTTCTTCTGTCCACTTTCGAAATTTATAATTGATTCATTGATATGCAAAATTACGAAGAAATTCATAAATTTGTATGCAAAATAATGCAAAAGAATACAATACCTTTCCAAAACCGCTGTCAAAAATGAAAACTTGTATCATATGTATCGGGTCAAATCACAACCCCTCCTCCAATATCACAAAGGCCGTTGAAACCCTGTCAACCCTTTTCCCCGACATCCTCTGGGGCGAAACCGTTGTCACCCCAGCCGAAGGCGTTTCCGTCCCCGTCCCCGACTATCACAACCGCGCCGCCGTCTTCACCACCAGCATGGGCATATCCGAGTTGAAACACCGCTTCAAGGAAATAGAAAAAGCCTGCGGACGCGGATCAGACTCCAAGTCCACAGGCATTGTACCTTTAGATATAGATTTGCTCCAGTACGATGGAGAAATACTCAAGCCCCGTGATATGCAGATGGGGTATGTCAGGAAAGCGCTGGAAGATATAATATTACCGAACCAATGATTGATAAAGTTAAACTGAAATCTATAATTCTTCAATTTCAGTTTCAGTCAGTCCGGTCACCTTTACTATTTGTTCCATAGGAATCCCTATTTCTTTCATAGTGCGGGCATTTCTTATTCTTTCTTCTGTTATACCTCTAGTTATGCCTTCTGTTATGCCTTCTGTTATGCCTTCCGCTCTACCTTCAGCTCTACCTTCAGCTCTACCTTCGGCTATGCCTTTCGCTCTACCTTCCTCAATTCCTTTTTTCCATCCGGCCTCCCTTGCATCTTCTTCCACAATCCGGCTCACTCTATATCTGTCCAAAGCTTTGTCATACGCTATACGGTCTTCCAGCGAAAGATTTGCCACTGCCGCAAGTTCATTCAGTCTGTTAAACACCTGTTCTTTCAGCGCGTCAGGCATTCTGTTCCAATGTTGCATATTTTTAAGAGTATAAATAAGTTTGTCATATAAAGTTTCACATTCTCCGAGTTCCTTAGTGAAATACGGGAACTGCAGATAAATCTGTCTGAAGTGTGTATTGATAACCTTCCCGTTTTCACGGTCAGCAATTACTGTATCCGTGCGGAATTTTTCATCAAGTCCCGGCTCTTTGAAATTCATCAGGAAAATGCCATACACAGTCGATAATTTATACCTGGCCCCATAACTCTCTGCGTTAGGTTCACCTAGGAACAGTTCGTCATCATTCTTCACTCCAATGCCTTCATCTCCTGTTACCGGTTTCAGTTCCCGTTCCTTTTTCCTTTTTTCCCTGACATTCTCCACCTGCCTTCCTATAGCCCTGCACATATAGAACAGCGTACGGTCTATGAAATTACTGTGCGATCTGTTTTGCATTTCCACTATGATATATTCTCCTGTCGATGTCAGGCAATATAGGTCATAGATTATACCGGCATCATCGATATTGTCCGAATTGTTTTCCTTGTCCAGGAAAGTCAGATTTTCTATATGATGTTCTCCCTTTAGCAGTTCGTTCAGCAATGTGATGAGAAGTTCCTTGCTGGCCGGTTGCCCAAAAATGATTTTGAATCCCAGATCCGTAAAAGGATTCACAAAATGTCCCAAACCGATGTTCCTGTAACTCATATTCTAATACATTTCTATTTGATGCTGTACCCGCAAATATAATGTTATTTTGCAATCTAACCAAATTCGTCGCACAATGAAGGAAAATTAGTCAAATTGTAACTGGTCACCCTGTCCAAACAACTAAAAACTGACAACTCTTATTTAACAATCCAC